>NZ_QTZH01000085.1:0-6733 GCF_003462585.1 Ruminococcus sp. OM04-4AA
CAGATAAGGACACGACCTTTGAGGAATACACGACCATTGAATTATTGTCGGTGTCTATGCTGATTGTGATTAGTACCTTTGCCCTTGATTTTATCCATTCGGACAGAAGCATTTTTAAGATTGTCGATTTGGACGAGGCGTGGGCATTCTTAAACGTGGCACAAGGCGAAACTTTATCAAATAAGCTGGTTCGTGCTGGGCGAGCTATGCAGGCAGGCGTTTATTTCGTTACACAATCTTCTGGGGACGTGGCAAAGGAAAGTCTGAAAAACAATATCGGCTTGAAGTTCGCTTTCCGTTCTACTGACATCAACGAGATAAAACAGACCTTAGAATTTTTCGGTATCGACAAGGACGACGAAAACAACCAGAAACGCTTGCGTAATTTGGAGAACGGACAATGCTTATTGCAGGACTTATACGGGCGTGTCGGTGTAGTGCAGATACACCCAGTTTTTGAAGAACTGCTACACGCCTTTGATACCAGACCGCCCGTGCAGAGAAATGAGGTGGAGTGATGAAAGAAAGGATAAAAGGTGCGTTCACAAAAAGGAAGATACTTCACTTTCTCAAAATGGCTCTGTTCGTGGTGGCACTCTCCCTTATCCTGCTTTCACTTCTGGGGACGGTGGCTCATGCGACGGGGCTTGTGGACGATACCATAAACGCAGAAAATCTTTACTCAAAATATCCCCTTTCCAACTACCAGCTTGATTTTTATGTGGATAATAGCTGGTCGTGGCTTCCGTGGAACTGGCTGGACGGAATTGGAAAATCGGTGCAGTACGGACTTTACTGCATTACCAACTTTGTCTGGACGATAAGCCTTTATTTAAGCAATGCCACAGGGTATGTGGTGCAGGAAGCCTATAAGCTGGACTTCATCAACGATATGGCAGACAGTATTGGAAAAAGCATACAGACCCTTGCAGGTGTAACACAGAACGGTTTTTCCAGTTCTGGCTTCTATGTTGGTTTTCTGCTTCTCATTATCTTAGTGGTAGGACTTTATGTTGCATATACGGGACTTATCAAACGGGAAACCAGCAAAGCACTTCATACTGTTATCAACTTTGTTGTGGTATTTGTGTTGTCCGCTTCGTTTATTGCCTATGCTCCCGATTACATCAAAAAGATAAATGAATTTTCATCAGACATCAGTACCGCTTCACTTGATTTGGGAACAAAAATCATGCTCCCCAACTCTGACAGCGAGGGCAAGGACAGCGTGGACTTGATACGGGACAGCCTATTTTCTATTCAAGTGGAACAACCGTGGCTCTTGCTTCAATTCGGTAACAGCAACGCAGAGGAAATCGGGACAGACCGTGTAGAAGCTCTTGTATCGGCAAGCCCAGAGGACGAGGACGGGAAAACCAGAGAGGAAGTCGTGAAAACAGAAATCGAGGGCAACGACAACAACAATCTGACGATACCGCAGGTCGTGAACCGTTTAGGTATGGTGTTCTTCCTACTGTTCTTCAACTTAGGGATAACAATATTTGTATTCTTGCTTACGGGCATGATGTTGTTTAGCCAGATACTTTTTATTATCTTTGCAATGTTTTTACCTATCAGCTTTTTACTTTCCATGATACCGAGTTATGAAAGCATGGCAAAGCAGGCAATCGTAAGGGTGTTTAATACCATAATGACACGGGCAGGAATAACGCTCATTGTAACGGTGGCGTTCAGCATTTCCAGTATGTTTTATAACATATCTACGGACTATCCGTTTTTCATGGTGGCGTTCTTGCAGATAGTGTGTTTCGCTGGTATCTACATGAAGCTGGGCGACTTAATGAGTATGTTCTCTTTAAACGCTAACGACAGTCAAAGCATGGGACGAAGAATTTTCCGCAGACCATATCTATACTTGGCACATAGGGCTAGACGTATGGAAAGACGGCTTGCTGGTGCGGTTACTGCTGGCGGTGTCGCTGGTGCGGTGGCAGGTAGCACGATTTCAAACAGAAAACCGACAAGGAACACAGCTACAAAAGACAGTCGGGGCAATACCACTTCCAGCATGGGACAGCGTGCAGGCTCAAAGGTGGGTGCTGTCTTAGATACGAAAAATAAAGTGAAAGACAAGGCAAATGCTGTCAAAGAAAATATCAAGGATATGCCGACACAGACCGCTTATGCGGTGTATTCCGCAAAAGAAAAGGCAAAGTCCAGCGTGTCTGACTTCAAGCGTGGCATGGTGCAGGAACAGCAGTCCAGACAGTCGGGACGTTTGGAAAAGCAGGAACAGCATAGACAGAATATCGCTGACAAGCGTATGGAGCTTCAAAAGGCACAAGAAGCAAGGCAGGCACAGCGAAAGGCTGACGGATCAGCGACAACGGGAGCTACCCGTCCCCATGAGCGACCAGCCACAGCTTCAAGCGTTTCAAAGACGGGTGCTGAAAAAATGCAGGAAGTCAAACGTCCTGCCACAGCGACCACTTCAAAGATAAGTGAGCCAGTCAAAGCAAATGTTATCAAAGAGCGTCCGCTATCTTCTGGTGCTTCTGATAGAAAAGCGACCCAACCTGCACAGCCAGTACATAGGCAGAATGTAGAAAAAGTGGTATCGCAGGAAACACGCCAGAATGACACGAAAGACCGCAGGACAAAGGTTCAGCAGACGCAAACCGTCCAAAAGAACCAGCAGACCAAAGAGAAAAACCGAAGCCTTGTAACAAAGAAAGGACAGAAGAAAAAATGAAACTGAAACATATCGCTCTCATTGGCAGTCTGTTTCCTATCCTATTTTCTCTGGTGCTTTTCTTTGGGGTGTTGATTAGTGCGGACAGCGACGACGAGAACAGCAACTTTTCTTCTGGCATTACGGGTATGAACTTATCCGCAGAAGTTTTGAAACATCAGCCTATGGTGGAAAAATACGCCAGAGAATACGGCATTTCCGAGTATGTCAATGTGCTATTGGCTATCATTCAAGTAGAAAGTGGCGGTACGGCAGAAGATGTTATGCAGAGTTCAGAAAGTCTGGGACTACCGCCCAACTCTTTAGATACGGAAAGCTCAATCAAGCAGGGGTGTAAATATTTTGCGTCCCTGCTTTCTTCCTGCAAAAATCAAGGTATCGACGATTTGAATGTAGCGATACAGTCTTATAACTATGGCGGTGGCTATGTGGGATATGTGGCAGGAAAAGGGAAAAAACACACCTTTAACCTTGCAGAGAGCTTCGCTCGTGAGAAGTCGGGTGGAAAGAAAGTAACCTACACCAACCCGATAGCTGTTGCAAAGAACGGGGGCTGGCGATATGGCTATGGAAATATGTTCTATGTGGAATTAGTCAATCAGTATTTAACTGTTCCGCAGGTATCGGGAGAGCTGGCACAAAAGGTAATGAATGAAGCGTTAAAATATCAAGGCTGGAAATATGTGTATGGCGGTAGCAATCCTAACACTTCTTTTGACTGTTCGGGGCTGACGCAATGGTGCTATGGAAAAGCTGGTATCTCCTTACCGAGAACAGCACAAGCACAGTATGACGCTACCCAACATCTTCCACTCTCGCAGGCAAAGGCTGGGGACTTGGTGTTTTTCCATTCTACCTATAACGCTGGTACTTATGTAACGCACGTTGCAATTTATGTAGGAAATAACCAGATGTACCATGCAGGAAATCCGATAGGATATGCAGACCTAAGTAGTAGTTACTGGCAACAGCACTTAATCGGTGCAGGACGAGTAAAACAATAGAAAGGACTTGAAAAATATGTTTAAGAAGAATAAGAAACAGACAGAAAATGTCAAAGAAAAAAAGGTGCGTACTGTCAAGGTAGGCACACATAAGAAAACCGTGATTGCGTTGTGGGTGGTGCTTATCGCAAGCGTGAGCTTTGGGGTGTATAAGAATTTTACTGCTATCGACCAGCACACGACCCATGAAAAAGAAATCATTGAACTTCGCTTGCAGGACACCAACGGGATAGAAAATTTCGTGAAGAACTTTGCGAAGTCCTATTACACATGGAATAACAGCAAAGAAGCGATTGAAGCAAGAACGCAGGCAATCAACGGTTATCTGACAAAGGAATTGCAGGACTTGAATGTGGATACCATTAGAACCGATATACCGACCAGTTCCACGGTTACAGATGTGATTGTGTGGAATATCGAACAGTTGGGAACGGACACTTTTTCTGCCACCTACGAAGTAGATCAGCAGATAAAAGAGGGAGAACAGACAAGCAATGTGAAAGCAACCTATACCGTAAAAGTCCATGTGGACGCTGACGGGGATATGGTAATCGTTCAGAACCCTACCCTTGCACCAGCAATCGAAAAATCAGACTATGAGCCTAAGACACCAGAAGCAGATGCAAGTGTAGACGCTGATACTGTAAACGACGCTACCGCATTTCTGGAAACATTCTTTAAGCTGTACCCAACAGCCACAGAAAAAGAGCTTGCCTACTATGTATCTGATAATGTACTTGAACCTATCGGCAGGGACTACCTTTATTCTGAATTGGTAAACCCTATCTTTACAAAGGACGGGGACAATGTGAAAGTCAAGGTAGCGGTAAAATTTCTTGATAATCAGACAAAGGCGACGCAGGTATCACAGTATGAGCTTGTACTACATAAGGATAGTAACTGGAAGATTGTAGGATAATAAAACATGGAAAGTTTGCTTGACATTCTTTGCTCGCAGTAGTATCATAAGATTAGAAAAGGAAAGTGAACTTTCCATTCGTTCAAGAAAGGGGTATGTTGTGAAAAATCGTTTAGAAGAATTACGAAAACAAAGAGGTATTAAACAAGAAGATTTAGCGACTGCTCTTGAAGTATCTCGTCAAACAATAGGCTCTTTAGAAAATGGACGCTACAATCCCTCTATTATGTTAGCCTTTAAAATTGCAAGGTACTTTCAAATGAGCATTGAAGAAATTTTTATTTATGAGGAGGAAAGTAAATGAAGCATAAGATACAAAAAGTAGAATTATTTGTCGGTGTAATAATTCTTTTAGGTGGTTTACTAACTTATGGTTTAGGAGTACATCAACTATTACCTGTACCTCGTCCAGATTTGGTTGTCTATGGTACAACACTTATTGGAATAATATTGATTTTAATGGGGTGTGATATATTCAGTAAGCCGACAAAGGAAATGCAAATATTAGAAAATGATGAAAGAAATATCGCAATTACTAATGCTTCTCTTGCGAATGCTTATAAAGTAACACTTACATTATTGGTTCTTGTATTATTTGCTCTTATCTTTATGGGATATATGAGTAAAGTTGTATTTTTTTCGATAGTAGGAGTTATTGCTATCGGACAAATCACATGGGTTATAACAGCTCGTTATTTAGATAAGAAAATGTAGTCTTTTGAAAGGTGGAATTAACAATGAAGAAAAAATTACCATTTATCATTGAATTTATTATAGGCATAATCTTTATATGTTTGGGATGTTTCGTTATTGATACTGACTATTACTCTACACTTTTTTGCGCAATGGGGTTCGGATTAGCTTTTGCTTCTGGTGTTCAATTATTGAAAATTTGTTATTATGAAATGCCAAAAAATAAAGAAAAATTGGAAAATATAAATAGAGAAAATCACATCAATAATGTTGATGAAAGAAAAGTATTTTTAAGAATGAAAGCTGGTTCTTTAGTGTATCAGATAATGACCTTCGTGTACTTGTTTGTTGCGTTTGTATTTGCGTTACTTCATATTGAAGCTTGGATTATAGGAGTTATCTTTGGGTTATTCCTACTGCAAACATTTTTAGGGATTGTTCTGTATAAACATTTTGAAAAACATTTTTAAAACATTCGCTAAATTATGATGAGGTAATACTATGATAGGACTTAAAAGACGAGATATTAAAAAAGCCTTGAAAGCAGGAGCAAAAGCTGGCGGTGTATCATTGGCTGATGTTCGGGCAGATATTGAAGCAACGATTGATGAAGCTATGAACAGTAACGACCCAGAAGTGCAGGCAAATTTTAAAAAGTATTTTGGAAATAAACGCCCTACACCAGAAGAATATATTTACAAGATTACCAAAAAGACAAAAGTGTAATACAAAACAAGTGCTGTAAGGGGGATTGTATTATGGAACATTTTAAGCGAAATTCTATACAATCATTCACTACCTAATAGCATTTTATTAAAAACTGAATATCTTACAGCTTTAATAGCTCGTATAAAACTATATGTTTTGTGCGGGCTTTTTTCATACCCGAAAAAATTAAATTTTTTTCAAAATAGGTCATTAAATCACACCTTTCATTCCCTATATGGTGCGGAAAGAGGGATAAACACTTTTCAAATCATAGAGGAAAGGGGGTGAGATTGATGAAACCGTCTGACTTCCAGAAAACAGTTCAATGTCGCTTTGAAAGTTGTTTGAAGAAAGTTGTCCGTCATGTTGTAAAGGACTACCAGCAAGGATTGAAACGACGAAAAGATAAAGAAATTCCATTTTGTGAACTTCCAGAAATTTTCGTTGAAAATTTTGCTGTGTGGGACGATTACGAAACAGATTATACAATCTTTTCAGTATGTGGCATTGATATTCGTGTCCTTGATGATGAGCTGGCAGAAGCCTTGAAGAAACTTCCAGAAAGAAAGAGAAATACTTTGTTAATGGTAAGCGTCCAATAAGAGGGTGTATCGAAATTTCTGGCTGTTGCATGTAAACTATTGATTAGAGTTTTGGGAGTTGACTCTGAAAACTCTAAATCTAATCTAAGGAGCA
>NZ_QTZH01000086.1:0-6501 GCF_003462585.1 Ruminococcus sp. OM04-4AA
AACCGTTCTTAAAAATCTTCTCTTAAAGAAATTTTCAAGGGTTGTTGTTGTCTATTGTTCAGTTATCAAGGTTCTTTGTTTGTGTCGTTCTTTTCAAGCGACAGCTTTTATATTCTATCAAAAGCTTTTGTCTTTGTCAAGAACTTTTTTATTTTTCTTTGTCGCTCTTTTCGAGCTTTCCTTTGCTGTCTCACGCGACAGCTTGTTTAGGATATCACTTTCAGAACTCTTTGTCAACAACTTTTTTGATTTATTTTTCAATCATTTCATTGATTTTTAAATCTTCCAGTTTCCTTCCGATCAAGAATATCCCGCCTCCGCGTCTTCTTTTATCTTCCGTTCCTCTGTTGTTTTCTTTGCTGTTCCTCAGCGATGAAAGTTATCTTATCACAGCTGTTTTTAATTGTCAATGTTTTTTATATATTTCATGCAATTCAGAATATTCTGAAAAATTAGTATCTGCGTTCCCCGACCCTAACAGATTTTGCAAGCTTGCTTGCAATAAACTGGTAGGAGTGGAGAACATAGGGCGAATGCCCTTAATAGTCAAAACACAAAAGAGACCATGCTCATCAACATAGTCCCTCTCTTATACTATTTTATTTTCTTTTCAACTTTCTCTCGGAAGACGTTCGTACAACCATGTCATACGTTTCAATCTCTTCACCGTCTCTTCATCAAACTGTCCTTTCTCCATTCTCCAGGTCCAGTTTCCGCCAAGTGTAGACGGTACATTGATTCTTGCCTTGCCGTCCAGGTTCAGTAAATCCTGCATTGGTGTCACGCAAAGATTGGCCTTGCTACTCATTGCAAGTCGGATGAAATCCCACGCCAGATCATCTTCATCCAGGCGTTGTGCATTCATATACTCTTTTGCAAAGTCTCGCGTTGCTTTATCTGTACTGTGATACCATCCTCTTGTTGTATCATTATCATGCGTACCCGTATATACAACACTGTTTTCCGGATAATTATGCGGGAGATATGCAGAGCCTCCATTTGGATCAAATGCAAACTGTATTACTTTCATTCCCGGGAATCCACTGTCAGACAACATCTGAAGTACACTTTCTGTCAGGAATCCAAGGTCTTCTGCAATAATATTCAATTTGCCAAGTTTTTCTTCAATTGTACGGAACAGATCCATTCCCGGGCCAGGCATCCATGTTCCATCCACTGCTGTCTTATTTCCATAAGGAATGGAATAATATTCGTCAAATCCACGGAAATGATCAATTCTTACTACATCATATAATTTGAGACAATGACGGATTCTCTTAATCCACCAGTCGTATTCTGTCTTTTTATGATATTCCCAATTATACAGCGGATTGCCCCACAACTGTCCTGTTGCAGAAAAATCATCCGGAGGACATCCTGCTACTGCCACCGGATTATTCTCTTCATCAAACTGGAATAACTCCGGAGATGCCCATGTATCTGCACCGTCAAATGCAACATAAATCGGAATATCTCCAACGATCTGAATTCCCTGTTCATTTGCATAAGCGTGAAGCTGTGACCACTGTTTATCGAATTCATACTGCTGGAATTTGTAAAAATCAATCTCTTCTGCAAGTTCTTCTCTCGCATTCTCAAGTGCTGCTTCCTCGCGGTTTTTCAGGGCTTCTTCCCATTCATTCCAGCTGATTCCACCTTTGCTGTCCTTGATTGCCATGTAAAGACTATAATCATCCAGCCAATACGCATTTTCTTTGATAAAGTTATCATATGCTTCATCTTTTTCGAAACGCTCAAATGCCTTTTTCAGCACTTTAAATCTTGAATTGTAAATTTTCTCGTAATCAATACTGTCTGCCTGCTCTCCAAAATCATACACTTTACATTCTTTTTTTGTCAGAAGTCCTTCTTTGATCAGTGTCTTCAGATCAATAAAATATGGATTTCCAGCATATGTGGAGAAAGACTGGTACGGGGAATCCCCGTATCCAGTCGGTCCAAGCGGCAGAATCTGCCAGTAACTCTGTCCAGCCTCTTTTAACTGATCAATAAATTTATACGCTTCTTTTGAGAAACAGCCAATTCCGTATTTTGATGGCAATGAAAATACCGGTAATAATACTCCGCTCGCTCTTTTCACGTTCTTCTCCTCCTCTTACAGATGCCAGATATCTCTGTTGTACTCTTCGATTGTTCTGTCAGATGAGAAATACCCTGCTTTCGCAATATTTACAAGTGCTTTCTTAGCCCATGTTTTCTGATCTGCATAAGCTCTCAATGCTTCTTCTTTCTTTTCTTTATAGCTGTCAAAGTCAAGAAGAGTCATGAACCAGTCTTTACTGATAATCTCATGCTGCAGTCTCTCAAGATTCTCTTTCTCTCCAACTTTCAGAACTTCCTCGCTTGTAATAAAGTCAATTGCTGCCTTGATCGCAGGATTCTTCTCATAGAAATCTCTTGCGACATAATCAGCCTTTGCATAATGCTCGATTACTTCATCGCTGGAAGCACCGAATACAAAAATGTTATCGTTTCCAACGAGTTCATGAATCTCAACATTTGCTCCATCCTCTGTTCCGAGTGTTACAGCTCCGTTCAGCATGAATTTCATATTACCTGTTCCACTGGCTTCTTTAGATGCAAGTGAAATCTGCTCGGAAATATCACAAGCCGGAATTAATTTTTCAGCCTTTGTTACATTATAGTTCTCAACCATAACAACCTTCAGGTATGGACTTACCTCTGGATCATTGTTGATAATCTCCTGCAGGCAGAGAATCAGGTGAATAATATCTTTTGCGATTACATAAGCCGGTGCTGCCTTCGCTCCAAAGATTGCTGTCACTGGTGCAGCCGGAATCTTTCCTGCTTTGATCTCAAGATATTTATCAATGATATATAATGCATTCAGCTGCTGACGTTTGTACTCGTGCAGACGTTTGATCTGAATATCAAAGATTGTATCAGGGCTTACTTTTACTCCCTGTGTCTCTTCCAGATATTTGCACAGTGCCTCTTTATTTGCATGTTTGATCTCTACTAATCTGTCGAGAACCTTATCATCATCCTTAAATGCAAGAAGTTTCTCAAGTTCTGCTGCATCTTTCTTGTATCCCTCTCCGATCAGTTCATCAAGAAGCTCTGTGAGAGTCGGATTACAATGCAGTAACCAGCGACGGAATGTAATACCATTTGTCTTATTGTTAAACTTCTCCGGATAAATCTTGTAGAAATTATTCAGTTCTGTCTCTTTCAGAATCTCTGTATGAAGAGAAGCAACACCGTTTACACTGAATCCGTAATGGATATCAATATGTGCCATATGAACTGTATCATTTCTGTCAATAATAGAAACGCTTTCATCTTCATATTTTCTTCTTACTTTATCATCCACACTTCGATGATCGGCATCAGCTGCGGAACTACCTTCTTCAGGTAATATACAGGCCATTTTTCCAGTGCCTCTGCAAGGATTGTATGATTTGTGTATGCACATGTCTTAGAAACAACTTCGATCGCCTCATCCATGTCTAATCCTCTCTCTACAAGAAGACGGATCAGTTCCGGAATTACCATTGTCGGGTGAGTATCATTGATCTGGATCACTGCATAATCAGCAAGATCATGAAGGTTGCATCCCTTTGCTGTACATTCATCAAGAATCAGCTGTGCTCCTGCACTTACCATGAAATACTGCTGATAGATTCGAAGCAGTCTTCCGTTCTCATCACTATCATCTGGATATAAGAAAAGTGTCAGGTTCTTCTCGATGTCTTCTTTATTAAAAGCAATTCCATCCTCTACGATTGTCTCATCTACAGAGTCAATATCAAAGAGATGTAATTTATTTGTCTTATTGTTATATCCTGTTACTTCAATATCATACATTCTCGCATTTACATTAAGTCCTTTGAAAGATACCGGATAAACAACATCTGTCTTTTTCAGCCAGGATTTTTCTTCAATCCATGGATTCGGAGTTTCTCTCTGAAGGTTATTTTTAAACTCCTGTTTGAAAAGTCCAAGATGATAGTTCAGTCCGACACCGTCTCCTGCAAGTCCAAGTGTTGCGATTGAATCAAGGAAACATGCTGCCAGTCGTCCAAGTCCACCATTACCAAGTGATGGTTCTGGCTCTACTTCTTCGATTTCTGCAATGTTCTTACCGTTCTGTGCAAGCACATCTTTTACTTCATTAAAAATACCAAGATTGATCATATTGTTAGAAAGCAGTTTTCCAATCAGGAATTCTGCGGAAATATAGTACAGTTTTTTCTTACTATCTGTACGTTCCTTTTCTCCTGCCATTTCCTGCACCATACTAAGAAGTGCTCCGTAGATTTCTTCATTGGAAGCCTGTGCAATCTCTTTACCAAGTTTCTGCTGTAATGTTTCCTGAATGTTCATTTGAATAATCTCCCTTCAAATCTGATTCTGTTTTTATGTTACATACTTTGTTTCTTTGTTTTCAACTTATGATTGTATTTTAATACGATTATCTTCAAATATCTTGCAATATACTTGCACTTTATTGTACAATACTATCATCCTAATGATTCAATCCAGTTTAACAGATTTGTCAGATAATATTTAATCGAAAGGATCTCATTTTTGTATGAACATTAACGAATATCAGAATTACCATGAAACAAAAGCACATACATCCGCAGAATTTCCTTATAATACTTATCTCTGCTCAATCCCTCTCGATTTTCCTGGGGTTCCGCCTCACTGGCACGACGAATTGGAACTTGTTGTCATCAAAAAAGGGCAGGGTTTTGTTTCTGTAGACTTTGATAAACGCCTGGTGCACAGTGGAGAGATTGTCATGATCCGTCCCGGATGCCTCCACGCCATCGAACAGGATGATACTTTTAAAATGGAATATGAAAATATTATTTTCAAACCAGATTTACTTTCTTCCGGGGCAAACGATCTGTGCATGCTTCAATACATTATGCCGCTTCTTGACGGTTCTCTATCTGTAGAATACTTTCTCACTCCGGCACTTGAATCTTTTGAAGCCTTAAGCAATTGTATCCGACAGATTGACCTAGTCTGTGCTGATCAGACACCTGGATGGCAGCTTGCTGTGAAAAGTTCTCTGTTCAACTTTTTCTTTCTTCTGATCTCTGAAAGTCAGAAAAAAACAGTCTCCACTTCCTCCGATTCCAAATCTTTGGAGAAAATGAAAACTGTTTTAAAATACGTAGAAAATCATTATACTGAAAAACTAACGATTGATGACATGGCCGAACTTACTTATTATAGTAAATCCCATTTCATGAAGTTCTTCAAAGCCCACATGGGAACCGGATTTACCGAATACTTGAACGATTACCGTCTTACAATGGCTGCACGACTTTTAAAATCATCTGATGAATCCATTCTGATGATCGCAGAATCAAGTGGCTTTGATAACCTGTCCTATTTCAACCGTATTTTCAAGAGAAAATATGGTAGTTCTCCTGGAGCTTACAGGAAAGCATAGTAGCTATCCAGAAACAATCATGAGTGATAATACAGTTCGATCGGATCAATCGGATCAAATGGATGTTCTTCTTCCATTTTCTTATTCCGTCCACGACGTTTCATCAGCTCACCACTCTTATTGTATACCCAGAAGGAATATACAAGAAGCTTATTCACTTTTCCAATCTTCTCTTTTGTCGTCTTATTGTAATAGACACCACCTGTCTTGAATGCGGTCTTCTTATGAATCAGAGAAATCAGCTCCGTCTCTGTTTTGACCGGTTCCGGCAAGATCGTATATGCCCGTCCGACACAGTCCGTCTTGTGGGAATCACTTCCACCGGTCATTACCTTTCCGTACTTCTCCGCTAGCTTTAAAGCCCCGGCATTGGAATCCTCGGTTCACAACAATTGAATGTCTCAATAAAATCGAATCGTTTAACAATCTCAGGTGAGAGGTAGTATCTTCTCGCATGAGTGAAGCTCATGTACTTTTCTCCGCATGGATGTGCCGGTCCCAAAACTCCACCATTGCGATGAACCAAATCGATCAGAAGTGCAAGCGGCATTCCACGCATCTCAAGTAGACGCATCTTTACACCCTCCGGCATAATTACAAGAATATGCCCTGCATCTCTCGTATCATATTCAATTCCTTTGAGTACCACAAAATCTGTATGTTTCTTTCCTTTTAAATTCTTCTTCCAGTAGCGGTAGCCATTATATGTGTCGTGATCCGTGATCACCATTCCCTGAAATCCGTGTTCCTTGAGTATCGTGATATACTCCTCAATCCCTACCCTGCTGTCTATGGACCCCTCTTTCACGTGACAGTGCATGTCTATCTTCATATTTGAGTCCTCCTTTTCCGCAGTCCTGATTTTGTCAAAAAGTACTATGTGGTCTAACTTTATTTTCGTTCTTTATAAAGACTGCTTATTGATAAATTCATTATACCGCGTTTATATAGGAGTGACAAGCCATCTTAATTATAGTATTTATTTTTCAAAAATGAAATTTCAAATTACTTTTCATCTATACTTTTATAGCCAAATCAGGAGTTTGACA
>NZ_QTZH01000087.1:0-6497 GCF_003462585.1 Ruminococcus sp. OM04-4AA
CATCTTTCATTCTTAGACTTACTGATGTCTGACTTGAAATAAAAAATGGATATAAACGAAAAAATTTTATAAATTGATTGATCAATTTTATACAATAGAAAAAATCGTAAATGATTTGGAGAAAAGTCCTCGAAATTACGGTACTACGCAAAAATTTTATTCTAATGAAACTCACACATTAAAAATGATTGCCGAACACGAAGGAATTAATCAAAAAGAATTATCAGAAAAAATGTATCGTACAAAAGGTGCTACTTCTGTCATGATTGAAAAGCTCCTAAAAAAAGAACTCATTGAAAAACGTGTTTCTGATACTGACAGTCGCCGGCATTGCTTATATTTAACAGAAAAAGGTAGAAAAATCAACCAAGCTCACATGCAACATGATACAGAAGTTTTAAAATGCTGGCTGGAAGATGCACACTTTACTGAAGATGAGCTGGATACAGCAACAGATGTATTAGTTCGGTGTATTAATTATTATATGGAAAATATTTATAGTGGAAAAGGTCCTGAACGTTAATGTCAAATCAAAGAATAATAAAATCGGAGAAAGATTATCTATTTTTTAATCTTCTCCGATTTTCTATTTCTTCATAAGAATTATTTTTTTACTTCATATGCTGGACTTAAATGTACTCTCTTATTAAAGATCAAAGCCATGATGACTGAGAATGCAAGAATTCCAATGTTTCCGCAAATCTGTACTGGCGATGTAGAAACCAGTAATACTAAAACAGAAAGTGCTGCAATAATAATGGATGCAATGCAGATTGCTTTCAATTTTCCATTACTTACATAAAACTTGGATTCCTTCCAGATTTCTGGCATCTTTTTCGGAAGCTGCATTGCTGAATATGCAATTACTCCTCGAATAATAGTAAACAGAATAACTGTACTATTTGCAATTGTATTCAGATCAAGTCCTAATAGAATCGGCACAATACCAATCAAGTAGAACAATAACAGAATCAAATATGCAGATCCAAACTTTTTATTTTTCACTGCCAATTTTTTTGGAAGCCATCCATCTTTGCATCCTGTCATAACCGGATACACAATCATACCAATATTAAAATTCAATGTTGTTAACAATGAAAACATTGCACCACCAACAACAAAGAATGTATACACTGTCTTTGGCATAAATACAGCTGCTGAGATACTTAGTGGCTGATTTGCAACCTGATCTACTGGTAAAACGCCAGCTGCGACAGTAGACATTACTGCATAAACAAGTACCACAATTGCTGTAGATGCGATAATAACAAATGGAATATCTTTTGTCGGATTCTTAGCTGCAGAACTATAGTTTACAACATAAGTTGCACCTCCAGTAACAAAATGTCAATAGTTTTTTAATCATTTTTCTCAAAAAGGCAAAAAAATAGAACGTATAGTTTATTTCCATACGCTCTATCTCACATTTCATATTAAATTTTGAATTCTACAAATTTTTTATATTTCGTTGTCAATATGTTTTCTACTCTAACGCCCCTTTTACTTTTTTGTGGGAAATGCACCGCTCCTCCCGATTGGCAAGTGCCTTCACCCTGCCTTCTAACAGAAGTTCCCTTCCTTTTTCATTTCTTGTATACACACAGTCATAATTTCCGATATACGGATGCATGCATTTTGCAAAACGTTCCGCATCCTCCTTCTTTTCGAAAACAATTTGGAATGGCATAGAAACCATTCAGTCCTTTGTGTCCCTTCTTTTTCACAAGTATGTAACGCTGGTTGTCGATCACATCAAAAAATTCATTGACACACTGTGCGAACAACGCTTTATCCCTGCCGCTTCCACCGGACAGATAAATAATATGGTTATCCGGTCCGTTTGATTCTGTCTCAACTTTACAGTGTGTTTCTTCCAGAAGCTGTTGCTCCTCTAATGCTTTGCGGATTCCATTTCCAAATGCCTTTAATCTTTTTAGCGGACTTCCCAACATGAAAATTTTCGGGAAACGTATCATAATTCCAGCCAGTCCGGCAGCAATGAAGAAGTAACAGGTTCCGGCCAGGATACCATTTTGGGACGCTGCAGCAACAATACCTGCCCCAATTGCCCCGATCAGACACAGAATTCCTGACAGGATCATTGTAAGAATCGCATCCCAGAAAACAACACTTGTGACAAATTTGTCTTTTACTTCTGTCTCATCCACAATATCCATTTTGTCATAGACTGCAAGTGCACTGTTCCAACGTTCTTTTAACGTATCGCGCTGCCCCGACATTTTCAGCATTTGTCTGTTAATCCTGTCAATATTCGTTTTATTAAATGGCGTTTTAATAACTGACAACCGTTTCATTCCATTTTCAATCGTATTTTCTGTATAATGCAGACCGAGAAAATGTTCCATCCTTCGCTCCAGCATACTGTAATCTTCACTGATCTGATTGTCATCTGCCTTTAGCACTTCGTTCCACGGTCTTAAACAGACTAAATGCCAGATGTTACTTGTTTTTTCCGGATGTTCTTTCATCACACGGATGGCACGCCCTCTCATCTGGTTGCTTAACATAAATGAGCCTACAAAGCTTGCAAGGATCAGGGAATTGATACAAGGAGAATCCCATCCTTCCCCTAACAGCGATTTTGTACCGATCAGCACCTGCATATAGCCTTTTGAGAAAATATCTGTTACCGCCCCTGTGAGAAAATGTGCATTTCCAACCGCTGTCACTTTAAGATAATCTGTTTCAGAAAGATTTCCGATCCTGCTGAATGTAACTTTTCCGCTCATTCCGATCGCCTGCTCTAATGCTTCTCTTGCCTCTGCCGGAATGATCACAATCGTTCCACAAAGCACCCCAAAACGGATTTGTTCGTTTTTCTTTTCATTGTCACGACGGAGCATCTCAAAAAACGGAAGCACTCCAAGTGAGTTAACATCATATTCTGTATTTCCAATTGCTTTTTCATATTCTTTCCGGATGTAATCTGTCAAAACAAGCAGCCTCAAATCCTGACCGGATGCCTCATATTCATGGAACACAATATCACGGATGCTGTTACATTTTCCAAGGGAATTTGTGAGCATTTTTTCCACTGCCGCACTTTTCGTCATGACGACTTTTTTCTTTTCTATCAGACCGTCGGATTTTAAATCAGCAATTAGCAATTCACGATATGTCTTGTCACACAGGTATGAATCCACATCATCATACAAGAATCCCTGTAACAGACGCTCCATCCATTGCACATTCATGTCCGGTAATTTTTTTGCCCCCAAAAGCCTCTGTAATCTGGACGGAATTGCAATATTTTTGCTCTGTAAATAAATCAACAGTGATGCCAGATATGCCGGATTATCCAGAAGCAGATCATCTGAGAGCTGTCCACTGAACCCCTTATGGCTTCTTACGTACGTAAGGAACTGAGTATCCCGCATGATTTTTTCTGTCATTGCTTTACTGCGTTCTTCAAAACGTCTGACTTCCTTCTCTTCTTCTTTTGTTGGATAGTTGAAGTAAACATAATCCTGATGCGGACAGAGGCTTCCCTCTTTTACGAGCTCCGGTATCGTAATCTCTTCATCGATCTCTCCACACATATTCATGTACCGCGTCCACATAGCCGGTGTGGAATCATATGGTGGTGTTGCTGTCAAAGCGATGATTTTAAGGTTATTCACCTGTTTTTTGAATTCTTCTAATGCTTTCCACCATTCACTTCGCAAGTGGTGGCATTCATCCAGACAGAGTACTTCGATCCCAGCCTCTTTCATCGTCCCAACCAGATCAAAACCGCTGTAATCTACTTCCTTTGTCTCTGTTTTCGCCGGGCACTCGTCTGTGCCTGTGCCACTATCCTCACCTGCATCTTCCTGTATTCCCTGAAATCTTGTCATGGCACTGTGTAATGCCTGATAGGTTGCAACCGTGATCGCCTTTGGCTGTTTTAAATTCTGTGAAAGATAATCTTCCCCCTGTATGCCCTCACATAAAAAAGCTTCCTCAATCCTTGCGATCCACTGCTCCCGGATCGTAATGATGGTGCCAAAATCAGTGCTTTTCCGTTCATCCTGCGGATCAGTTCAATTCCCAATGTCGTTTTCCCGGATCCGGGTGCCGCTACAATATGTATTTTTCCATCTGCCATGTACCTGTCTGCGTGTTCCAAAACCCTTGCCTGATACCTTCTCCATGTTCCTTTAAACTCTAAAATACCTTCGTAATTCATAATCATCCATTTTCCTCTGCTTATTCCACTTTTTCTGTGGTCTGTAACTATTATATACAACTGCCAATTTTCTTACAAGAAAGATTCCGTGTCCAATAAGAAGTATGCCTATGTTGGGATATTTAAATCATTCTGCATCCTCAAAGCAAATGAATTTAAATAGAATTTCAGGTGTGCCTGTGATAAAATATTAATAAGTTTAACAA
The DNA here is from genome assembly GCF_003462585.1 of Ruminococcus sp. OM04-4AA. Taxonomy (NCBI): domain Bacteria; kingdom Bacillati; phylum Bacillota; class Clostridia; order Eubacteriales; family Oscillospiraceae; genus Ruminococcus; species Ruminococcus sp. OM04-4AA. The sequence goes on from NZ_QTZH01000087.1 coordinate 4,396, forward strand.
CTGAAATTTGACTGTATCATTTTGTTCATCAAATTTATTATTCATAAGGTGTCTATTTTGATCCTAAGAAGAAATGAATTTTAGGTCTTGTATATTCATCAAACTGATCTTCTGTCTCTGTATCAAATGAACAAGACAAACTGATAGGCGCATCCTGATCATAGAAACGGAAACTCTTATAAAATGTCCCATTTAGAAATTCATCTTTAAATTGTTGTGGAATAGCCTGATAAGATAATATCTCAGGATTAGATACGGATACATTTAAATTCTCAAAAGACTTTTGTAATGTCGCAAAATCTTTTTCTGTCTGCATTAAATTCTCTTCTAAACTCTTATTAATATCCACACCTTCTACATATGAGATATTGATGATAGTACCACTATTATTGACTTGAACATGAACATAACAATCAGTAGCACCTGAATCTCTTAAATATCCCATAACAGTATAACTTGATCTACTACGTGATTCATTTGGATTGTCTGCATGTACTCTTACACATACAGGTTCTAATGCCTTTTTTACTATTTCTACTTGTTTTGCAGAAGCTGCAATTCTTTGATCCATTGCCTGCTTTCCTTTTATATATTGAGGTATATAAGTACCGACTACAATAAGTATTGGGATAACTGCAAAGGCAATGAGTTGTTTTTTTATATCAGGAATAGGGATTCTATAAGCATGTGCCATGTTCTCGGCATTACTTCCTGCTTCAGATAACATATCTATAGATGTAGAGACTGTACTTACTGCACCAGCCACCTGCATAGCACTTCCTATATTCTTTGCAGTATCATTATCACTTTCTTTAAGGAATCGACCAACAGCTTGTGACGCCAAAGCAGCAGATACCTCTTTAGAATAATCTGTTTCTGACTGTTTCACATTTAATCTACCTATAAGAGATTTCCATTTCTTACCGTTCATTCCAAACTTAGGGGCAAGTGCACAGAAACAGAATATAATAACATATATAATGACAAATCCTAATGCAGTAAACATCCCTGTAGGCTGAAAACCTTTGTTTTGGAATACTAAATCATCTATCATCTCTAATGGTACTATTAATGCACATTGTACAAATGAAAAGATGAGTGCAACCACTGCAATCTTTGGATATATACAATATCTTTGAATCATTTTTTTTCTCTTTATTGTTAATCATGGATATCACCTCTGTTTCTAGTATAACTTATTTTTGAATGAAAAAAGAGCGATATTTTGCTCTTACTATATTTGTTTCTTAACTAAAAGGAAATTACGAATATTTTGATGTTTAATACCATACTCAAGTTTGATTGTATCATGGTTCATCCTTGACCCGTTAGAGGGCAACGCATTTAATCCGAACAGCTCATTTAAAATAATATTATTCCTTTATAATTCTACAAACTTGAATTTTGTCTGATTACCAATTATCTTTTGTAATTTATAGCTGCATCAAAAAGAATACCAATACACTCAAGAGTATCGTTACTATTCCCATTATGATAAACATCATGGAAGTAAAACTTTTTGAAATTGGTCTATCAACATAGCACTTTTTAGGATTGTTTGGATTATAATAAACTGTCATCTTACTGTTGATAGGCCACAACTGCTCTGCAAGTTGACGCAAATTTGCAATGGATCCAGTTTTTACATGTAGCCAGCCTTTTTCATCTTCATAGACTTCTGATTTCACCGGTACGGGTACTCCAGATATTTGCGTTGTTTTAATTCCACAAAATATTTTCTTTGTTTTATAACAAGTTCCATTCACAAAGTACTCCACGATTGGATACACCCTTCCATTTCCCGGAAACCCATATTGTTTAACAATACCGTCTGTCTGCTTTGTACACAATTGATTCTGTCTTTTTACAATGATATTGAAAGTAACTCCTAGTAAAACCAATATTACACCAAGACCTCCAACTGTCATCAATTCTAACCATGCAATTTGTATTTCTGTCATAGTTTCATCACCTCAAATTCCAGTTTTCTTGATTCTGCAAACTTGAATTTATATAATTATTCCTCTAACTTTCCCCATTTTATAGGCTTTCCCGCCTGTCCATTAGTGAAATGATATGTAGTTTCCCTTATTTTTGCCCTT
>NZ_QTZH01000088.1:0-6236 GCF_003462585.1 Ruminococcus sp. OM04-4AA
TAAAGTAATATTCTCTTTTATACCTATTTGATAAGATGTAAAAAAGTAAAAACAATCCTATAACTATTTCAACAATCAATTCCTCTAATTCCATAATCGTTCTCTCCTTTAATCAAAATAAAATAATTCTTCAAATTTTTTATCTAAAGCTATACAAAGCACTAATGCCAATTTTGCTGTTGGATTAAATTGTCCAGTTTCAATAGAACTAACTGTATTCCGAGAAACCCCGACTAGTTCAGCTAATTCTGTTTGTGATAATTTTTTTTCTTTTCGTACAGTTTTTAATCTGTTTCGCAAAATTAAATGTTCGTCCATTCTATAAACCTACCATTAAAAATTTATAAAAGTAATACCCCATAAATAGAAAAAAGAATAAAGCAATAACAAATTTGGATTTATTTTTTGAAATATGTGCTTCATAACCCATAGAGCCAAATGCCACAGACCCAATAATTGAAATTTGGATTTATTTTTTGAAATATGTGCTTCATAACCCATAGAGCCAAATGCCACAGACCCAATAATTGTCATTATGTCATAGTAAGGTTCTTTACAAACTGCTTTAATGAAAAGAATTAAAATGCAGATAAATAAAACAAACATTAAGCCAAAAGATTTCCCTTGAAGTTTAATATGTTTTTCGTATTCATCAAGATATAGATTCTCTTTTTTGTTTTGTGATAGTATTTTTTCTTTATCCATTATATAACGCTCCCTTCAAATAATACCAAGTACACTTGTCATTTATATTATAGCATTCGGTCATTACAAGTCAATATTTTTGCACAGTTTTCTTGTCGTTTTGTAAAAGCGTGCAAATCTGATAGGAAATGCACGCTATATCATTTATCCTACAATCTTCCAGTTACTATCCTTATGTAGCACAAGCTCATACTGCGATACCTGCGTCGCTTTTGTCTGATTATCAATGAATTTTACCGCAACCTTGACTTTCACATTGTCGCCGTCCTTTATAAAGATAGGGTTTACCAGTTCAGAATAAAGGTAGTCCCTGCCGATAGGTTCAATCACATTTCCCAATACATAGTAAGCAAGCTCTTTTTCCGTCGCTGTTGGGTACAGCTTAAAGAATGTTTCCAGAAAAGCGGTAGCGTCATTTACCGTATCAGCGTCCACGCTTGCGTCTGCTTCTGGTGTCTTAGGCTCATAGTCTGATTTTTCAACTGCTGGTGCAAGGGTAGGGTTTTGAACGATTACCATATCCCCGTCTGCGTCCACATAGACTTTTACAGTATAGGTTGCTTTCACATTGCTTGTCTGTTCTCCCTCTTTTATCTGCTGATCTACTTCGTAGGTAGCAGAAAAAGTGTCCGCTCCCGATTGCTCGATATGCCATACAATCACATCTGTAACCGTGGAGCTGGTCGGTATATCGGTTCTAATGGTGTCTACATTTAAGTCCTGCAATTCCTTTGTCAGATAACCGCTGATTGCCTGCGTCCTTGCTTCGATAGCTTCTTTGCTGTTATCCCATGTGTAATAGGACTTCGCAAAGTTTTTCACGAAATTTTCTATCCCGTTGGTGTCCTGCAAGCAAAGTTCAATGATTTCTTTTTCATGGGTGGTGTGCTGGTCGATAGCCGTAAAATTCTTATACACCCCAAAGCTCACGCTTGCGACAAGCACCACCCACAACGCAATCACGGTTTTCTTATGTGTGCCTACCTTGACAGTACGCACCTTTTTTTCTTTTGGTTCTTTGATAGTTTCTGTCTGTTTCTTATTCTTCTTAAACATATTTTTCAAGTCCTTTCTATTGTTTTACTCGTCCTGCACCGATTAAGTGCTGTTGCCAGTAACTACTACTTAGGTCTGCATATCCTATCGGGTCGCCTGCGTGGTACATCTGTGTCGGCGAAACAAGAATACCGACGTGTGTTACATACGAACCAGCGTTATAGGTGGAATGGAAAAACACCAAATCGCCTGCTTTTGCCTGCGAGAGTGGCAGATGTTGGGTTGCGTCATACTGTGCTTGTGCTGTTCTCGGTAAGGAGATACCAGCTTTTCCATAGCACCATTGCGTCAATCCCGAACAATCAAAGGAAGTATTCGGGTTACTGCCACCATACACATACTTCCAGCCTTGATATTTCAACGCTTCATTCATTACCTTTTGTGCCAGTTCTCCCGATACCTGCGGAACTGCTAAATACTGATTGACTACTTCCACATAGAACATATTTCCATAGCCATACCGCCAGCCCCCATTCTTAGCAACGGCTATCGGGTTGGTGTAGGTTACTTTCTTTCCACCCGATTTCTCACGGGCGAAGCTCTCTGCAAGATTAAAAGTGTGTTTTTTTCCTTTTCCTGCCACATATCCCACATAGCCACCGCCATAGTTATAAGACTGTATCGCTACATTCAAGTCGTCGATACCTTGATTTTTGCAGGAAGAAAGCAGGGACGCAAAATACTTACACCCCTGCTTGATTGAGCTTTCCGTATCTAAGGAATTAGGCGGTAAACCAAGACTTTCCGAACTCTGCATAACATCTTCTGCCGTACCGCCACTTTCTACTTGAATGATAGCAAGTAACACATTGACATACTCGGAGATACCGTTTTCTCTGGCGTATTTTTCTACCATAGGCTGATGTTTCAAGACTTCTGCGGATAGGTTCATACCCGTAATGCCAGAAGAAAAATTGCTGTTCTCGTCGTCGCTGTCCGCACTAATGAGGACGCCAAAGAAAAGCACCAGAGAAAAGAGGATAGGAAACAGACTGCCAATGATAGCGATATGTTTCAGTTTCATTTTTTCTTCTGTCCTTTCTTCGTTACAAGGTTACGGGTTTTCTCTATGGTCTGCTGGTTCTTCTGGACGCTCTGGGTCTGCTGAACCTTTATCCTGCGGTCTTTGGTGTCATTCTGGCGTGTTTCCTGCGATACCACTTTTTCTACATTCTGCCTATGTACTGTCTGTGTAGGCTGGGGTGCTTTCTTATCAGAAGCACCAGAAGATAACGGACGCTCTTTGATAACATTTGTCTTGACTGGCTCACTTGCTTTCGGAGTTGGAGCTGTGGCTGGGCGTTTGACTTCCTGCATTTTTTCAACACTCGGCTTTGGAATGGTTGAAGCTGTGACTGGTCGCTCATGGGGACGGGTAGCTCCCGTTGTCGCTGATCCGTCAGCCTTTCGCTGTACCTGCCTTGCTTCTTGTGCCTTTTGAAGCTCCATACGTTTGTCAGCGATATTTTTCTTACGCTGTTCCTGCTTTTCCAAGCGTCCCGTCTGTCTGGACTGCTGTTCCTGCACCATGCCACGCTTGAAGTCGGACACGCTGGACTTTGCCTTTTCCTTTGCGGAATACACCGCATAAGCGGTCTGTGTCGGCATATCCTTGATATTCTCTTTGACAGCGTTTGCCTTGTCTTTCACTTTATTTTTCGTATCTAAAACAGCACCGACTTTTGAACCTGCACGCTGTCCCATGCTGGAAGTGGTATTGCCCCGATTTTCTTTAGAAGCCGTATTTTTTCTTTCGGCTCTCTTGCCAGCAACGGCACTTCCAGCCACCGCACCAGCTACACCGCCCGAAATACCGCCAGCACTTACCGCCCTTGCAATACGGTGTTCCATACGCCTAGCCCGATGTCGCATAAACAGATACGGTCTGCGGAATATGCGTCGTCCCATGCTTTGACTGTCGCCAGCATTAAGTGAGAACATACTCATTAAGTCGCCCAGCTTCATGTAGATACCAGCGAAACATACTATCTGCAAGAACGCCACCATAAAGAATGGGTAGTCTGTGGAAATGTTGTAAAACATACTGGAAATACTAAATGCCACCGTTACAATGAGCGTTATTCCTGCCCGTGTCATTATGGTATTAAATACTCTCACGATTGCCTGCTTTGCCATGCTTTCATAGCTCGGTATCATGGAAAGTAAAAAACTGATAGGTAAAAACATTGCAAAGATAATAAAAAGTATCTGGCTGAACAACATCATGCCCGTAAGCAAGAATACAAATATCGTGATACCCAAGTTAAAGAACAAGAGGAAGAACACCATACCCAAACGGTTCACGACCTGCGGTATTGTCAGATTGTTATTGTCGTTGTCCTCGATTTCTGTTTTCACGACTTCCTCTCTGGTTTTCCCGTCCTCGTCCTCTGGACTTGCCGATACGAGAGCTTCTACACGGTCTGTCCCGATTTCTTCTGCGTTGCTGTTCCCGAATTGAAGCAAGAGCCACGGCTGTTCCACTTGAATAGAAAATAGGCTGTCCCGTATCAAGTCCACGCTGTCCTTACCCTCGCTGTCGGAGTTAGGGAGCATGATTTTTGTTCCCAAATCCAAAGAAGCGGTACTGATGTCTGATGAAAATTCATTTATCTTCTTGATATAGTCGGGAGCATAAGCAATAAATGAAGCGGACAGCACGAACACCACCACAAAGTTGATAACAGCGTGAAGTGCTTTGCTGGTTTCCCGTTTTATCAGTCCCGTATAAGCAACGTACATTCCCACCACTAAGATAATGAGAAGCAGGAAACCAACATAGAAGCCCGTAGAAGAAAAGCCGTTCTCGGTAACGCCTGCAAGGGTCTGTATGCTCTTTCCGATACTGTCTGCCATATCATTGATGAAGTCCAGCTTATAGGCTCCTGCACCACATAGCCCGTTGCATTACTCAAATACAAACTGATAGTCCAGACAAAGTTGGTAATGCAGTACAGCCCGTATTGTACCGATTTTCCGATACCGTCGAGCCAGTTCCACGGAAGCCACGACCAGCTATTATCGACGAAAAAATCAAGCTGGTAGTTGGAAAGGGGATATTTTGAATAAAGATTTTCTGCGTTTATGGTATCGTCTACAAGCCCCGTCGCATGAGCCACCGTCCCCAAAAGTGAAAGCAGGATAAGGGAGAGTGCCACCACGAACAGAGCCATTTTGAGAAAGTGGAAAATCTTCTTTTTTGTGAACACACCTTTTATCCTTTCTTTCATCACTCCACCTCATTTCTCTGTACGGGCGGTCTGGTATCAAAGGCGTGTAGCAGTTCTTCAAAGACTGGGTGTATCTGCACCACACCGACACGCCCGTATAAGTCCTGCAATAAGCATTGTCCGTTCTCCAAATCACGCAAGCGTTTCTGGTTGTTCTCATCGTCCTTGTCGATACCGAAAAACTCTAAGGTCTGCTTTATCTCGTTTATATCCGTGCTTCTAAATGCAAACTTTAAGCCGATATTGTTTTTCAGACTTTCCTTTGACACGTCATAGGCAGACTGGGTAACGAAATAAACGCCTGCCTGCATAGCTCGCCCAGCACGAACCAGCTTATTTGATAAGGTTTCTCCTTGTGCCACATTTAAGAACGCCCACGCTTCGTCTAAATCGACAATCTTAAAAATGCTTCTGTCCGAATGGATAAAATCAAGGGCAAAGGTACTAATCACAATCAGCATAGACACAGACAACAATTCAATGGTCGTGTATTCTTCAAAAGTGGTATCTTTATCTGGCAGTACAAGGTCGGCTACTTGAATGATATTGAGCTGATTATCCAGACTGATAGCATTTTCTACCGTACCGTCTGAAAACAGCAGGTGTGCAAAGTCGTAGTCCGTGAAGCTGTCGATATGGTCTGCGATATTTCTTGATATGGGCGTATCTTCACGGCGTAGCTCGTCTATCACATGGAGCAAGCCCGACTGTCGCTCTGGGTAACGGAGCGTACTGCCTTACGAAGTACGGGGAATTTTTCGCCGTCCCTTGAAGAAATACCCGTAAGGAATGTTAAGATGTCGATTGCCAGACTTTCAGCGTCTTTTACATTCTTCATAATCACAAACGGGTCAAGAAGCCCTGCATTGTCCTTATCGCTGGTAAGATTTACGATATTGATTTCATGTGCAATCTCTGGGAGCGTTTCTTTCCAGTTACCACGCTCACTTTTAGGGTCTAACAGAAGTGCTTGACCGCCAAACAGCACCGCATAATATACCAGAAGATTGTTACAGAACGATTTCCCACCGCCAAGCGAACCGACAAAAGCAGACGCTAAAGCGTTGGTAACTGTACCTTTTACACCTTGACTGGCAAGGGACGGTTGCAGGTACACATTTCTTCCCGTATCAACAGAATAGCCCATATAGATACCCGTAGTTTCTCCTAACTGCTGTGTCGCACCAAAGCCAAGCCCAGCTAAAAAATCTGATTTTACATACTGCACATAGTCATTGATATATC
>NZ_QTZH01000089.1:0-5152 GCF_003462585.1 Ruminococcus sp. OM04-4AA
ATTCATTTTTTTCAAAAATAATACTTGCATAAATTATAAAAATGTGGTGTATAGTAGGTTTTAGCTTATTAAAGCGGCAAACTTTAGAACTCAAGAAACTGAGGAAACAGAAATTTATAAAAATACATTTAGGAGGCAATAAAATGAGTAAAGAAAAAGTTGTATTAGCATATTCAGGTGGTCTTGATACTACAGCAATCATCCCGTGGCTGAAAGAAACATTTAACTATGACGTTATCTGCTGTTGCATCGATTGTGGACAGGGAGAAGAACTGGATGGCCTGGATGAAAGAGCAAAACTTTCCGGAGCTTCTAAATTATATATTGAAAATATCATTGATGAATTCTGTGATGACTTCATCGTTCCTTGTGTAAAGGCCGGAGCTGTTTATGAGAACAAATACCTTCTCGGAACTTCCATGGCTCGTCCGGCAATCGCTAAAAAACTGGTTGAGATTGCACGTAAAGAAGGCGCTGTTGCAATCTGTCACGGTGCAACAGGAAAAGGAAATGACCAGATCCGTTTCGAGCTTGGTATCAAAGCTCTTGCTCCGGACATCAAGATCATCGCTCCATGGCGTATGACAGATGTATGGACAATGCAGTCCCGTGAAGACGAGATCGATTATTGTAAAGCTCATGGAATTGATCTTCCATTTGACGCAAAGCACAGCTACAGCCGTGACCGTAACCTGTGGCACATCAGCCATGAAGGACTTGAACTTGAGAATCCGGCAAATGAGCCAAACTACGATGATCTTCTCGTGCTGAGCACAACACCAGAGAAAGCACCAGACAAAGATGAATACGTTACAATGACATTTGAAGCAGGTGTTCCAAAGAGCGTAAACGGAAAAGAGATGAAAGTTTCTGAAATCATCACAGAACTGAACCGTCTCGGAGGAAAACATGGAATCGGAATCGTTGATATCGTTGAGAACCGTGTTGTTGGAATGAAATCACGTGGTGTTTACGAGACTCCTGGTGGAACAATCCTTATGGAAGCACATGACCAGCTTGAAGAGCTCGTTCTCGATCGTGCTACATATGAAGTTAAGAAAGATCTTGGAAATAAATTTGCTCAGATCGTATACGAAGGAAAATGGTATACACCACTTCGTGAAGCAATCCAGGCATTTGTTGATGTTACACAGCAGTATGTAACAGGAGAAGTTAAGTTCCGTCTCTATAAAGGAAATATCATCCGTTCCGGAGAGACATCTCCATACTCACTGTACAGCGAATCCCTTGCAAGCTTCACAACAGGAGATCTGTATGATCATCATGACGCTGACGGATTCATCAACCTGTTCGGACTTCCTCTGAAAGTTCGTGCTATGAAAATGCAGGAAGTAGAATCACAGAAGAAGTAAGAGGAATTTGTTGAACTTGGATTCATACAATTAAATCGAATACTTTCATTAGAATGATACGCAAGGACAGCCCTACTATTACCATGGGCACCGGCCCGCTCTACCTCATCCCTTTGAAAGTATGTAACATAAGAGCCAGAACAGTTACCGTGTGTGGTGCCTGTTCTGGCTCTTATTAACATACTGAACAAAGTGTATTCGGAACGCTCCTGCCTTACATGTGCCTATGGCAACAGTAGTACTGTCCTTGCTCACATAACTCAAAATAAAAATTTCTGTTCCAATCGGAGTGAATCCAGAAAACAAATACGACCATCAAAACGTAAAGTGAAAAAGAAACGTTATCGACTACGATTATGTTTCCGAAATTATTTCTTTCCCCAAAGTTCGTCTGCTTTTGTTCTCCACTCTTTGGCATAATGTTCGCATTTTCCGCAGAGATGTTCTACACTTTCCGGGGACTGTAGGTCTGTTGATTTTGCGCCGGTTTCGTGTACCATCTGCTGCAGTTTTTCCGGGTTTTCGAGCATTGGGCACGGACGCAGATGATTGTTGTTAAATGGCTGATTGTTATGGTAAGCCATAAACAGTGGCTGGCGTAATGCATCAAGAACGCTTACTTCTTTAATATTTGCACTTGAATAATGAACAAATACACATGGCTCTGCATCTCCATTTGCATTAATATGGAAGTAATTTCTTCCGCCGGCAATACATCCTCCTACAAACTCTCCATCATTCTGGAAATCGAATGCAAAGAGCTGTTTTCCACCTGTCAATCCACGGATCTCACGGATGCGGTGATACATGTATTCTCTCTGCTCTTTTGTTGGAAGCAGATCCAGTGCTGCATCATTTCCAACCGGCATGTAGTGGAAATACCATGCATAACGACATCCTTTTTCAATAATCATATCAAGGAATTTGTCGGATGTTACTGTATCAATATTAGCGCGTGTATAGCAGATTGATGTTCCAAAAATCAAGCCGTATGTTTTCAAAAGATCCATTGCATGCATAACTTTCTGATAAACGCCTTTTCCACGGCGTCCGTCGTTGACTTCCTCGTATCCTTCCAGACTGATGGACAATGACAGATTACCAACACGCTGCATCTCCTGGCAGAACTCATCATCTACAAGTGTTCCGTTTGTAAATGCGTGGAATACGCAGTCGTTGTGTTTCTCGCACAAACGGATGACATCTTTCTTTCTCACGAGAGGCTCTCCGCCTGTCAGCATATAAAGATAAATTCCAAGTTCTTTTCCCTGTGTGATCACACGATCCATATCTTCAAAAGAAAGATTCAAAAGATGTCCGTACTCTGCTGCCCAGCATCCGGTACATTTCAGATTACATGCGCTGGTTGGGTCCATCAGAATCAGCCATGGAATGTTACACTGATATTTTTCACGTGACTCGTGCATTAACTTTGTTCCATAAAGCATTGCGTCAAATCCAAGATTTAATGCTGTTGTCTTAAGGACATGCGGATCTACTTCATCAAAAAGTCTGTTCAGATACTGAACCCATTTGTTGTCCGGATCCTGAATCATCTTTCTTGCAGCTTCATAAGACCCTGGCTGGAAACGATCTTTTGCAAAATTTTCTGTAAGATCTACAAGCTTAAGAAGTGCTTTCGTTCTATCATCTGTCTTGTTCATATATTTAAGTACTTTATCTGCTGCCAAACCAAATGCTGCTCTTTCTGCCTGAAATTTTAATCCTGCCATTTTTTTCACCTTTTCCTTACTTTTCAAGGAACCTTTCTTAAGTATAAGCTATTATTCCATACTTTAGCATTTTCCTTTTTTTCATGTAAGATTCAGATTTTTTTGAATGTGCTGTGGTTTGAACATTTTCTTTTTGTTGTTCTTTTTTGGCTACAAATCATGTGAAATGTAGCCGAAATATCAAGAAATTTCAACACTATGTTCTTGAAAAGTCATGTTAAAGAACTATCAATCTTAGAAACTTTTTTAATCACATTCTCTTTTTTATGGTATAATATTTCCATTGTAGAAAGGATTTGAACAAATGACAGAAGAGAAAAAAGAACTGACAAAAGACCTGCTGACACTCTCTTTCAAAGAACTTATTATGAAGATGCCTTTTGAAAAGATTACAGTTAAGATGATTACCGACGGAGCTAATGTAATCCGTCCGACTTTTTATAAACATTTTCAGGACAAATATGAAATTCTCGAATATATCTTCGAAAAAGAAATCAAAGATAAAATCCGGGTACTGATTGAAAATGACATGGAAGACGATCTTCTCCGTCTTCTTTTCACCTGTCTTTCTAAAGACAAAGAATTTTATAAGAGACTTTATTTGATCGAAGGTCCTAACTCCTTCGATCATCTGATGTTCCAATTTATTTATGATACATTGCTTAGATTATTAAACAAATATCCATTGAAATCACCTGCGAAGCTCCAGATACTCAGCCGCGAGACGATTGCACGCTTTTATACCTTTGGGCTCGCAGATTCTGTAAAATATGCGATCATGCATGATATCACATATACCCCGGAAGAGATTGCAGCTGCTTATGATTATCTGATTCATAACTCTGCATTTGATCTTGTGGAACATCCAAGGATTTGATAATACACAAAGGGATTAGGAACAATTTTTAGACATATTACCGCTGTCTTCCATTTACTCCTAATTTCATCATAAGCGCTTCTTGAAGAATCTGAGAGAAATTAAGATTCTCTCGAATAGCCGCTTCATTTAACCATTCTGGAATACTGAGCGTCTTTTTTACAGCCTTTGATCTGTGCTTTCTCCGATACTCTGCCATATCAAATTCTATAATTACCAAAATCCCATCTTCAGGATCCACCGTTTCAAATTCTGATGCTTTTGGGATATCAGTTCCTTCATCTTCTATACTGGACAATGACAAACCTAATGCATCTATCGCCATTTCATATGCTTCATCCATGCTATCGCCCTGTGTCATGCATTCAGGAAAATCTGGAAAGCTAACCCAGAAACCGCCTTCTTCTGCTTTATGAAAAACAGCTGGATAAAATAATCTATTCTTCATCAAATAACCTCTCTTTCAAGCGACAGGACTATCTAAGCCCTGCCTGTTTAAGTATTGCCTGCTCCAATCCTTTTTTCAAGTCCTTGGAGTGATAAGGAACAATTACTGTCTTATCATATTTATATTTTACTACGTAAAAATACGTGTGTCAACGTGTTTTTACGTATCAATATTATGTTAAGAACTATGAAATCATAAACTTAAACAACAAAAATAACGCAGACAATATCTCTACCATCTGCGCCATTTCTCGTTTTTTAATTATTTCATTACAATATTTATATCCACTTGAAAACATTGATTTTACGCTGTTTTTCGCTATCTATCTTCTGATTTACTCCATTTTTACTCCAAGTTTAAGCCAATATTTTCAGTTCGGCTACTTCTTCTTTTTTCTTTTCTTCTTTTGCCAGTTCAATCTCTATTACATTTATTTTTGCTACATAGTCGTTGATTGCACTATTGACGTTGTAATAATAAACTGGCGAACCGTCTGAACAGGTAAATACCAAGTTTTTTAAGTATTTACTAAATCTTTCACGCAGACAAAGATTACCATAGTTTCTTTTTCACATTACCATATTAGATACTTATAAAATCTTGCCACAAGGTATATATTTTCAAACATCGCTACTATCTACGTCATTTCTTACTACCCTTGAAATATTGACTTCTCTTTATCAATCACCTCTTCAGCAAAAATATTAATTTTTCTAAATAT
>NZ_QTZH01000009.1:0-76489 GCF_003462585.1 Ruminococcus sp. OM04-4AA
AAGGATATTTCCAACGTTTTCAACTGGAAATACCCTTTTTATTTCATTTATAAATGATCTTCGTTTGAATCTATGCGTTTCTTTCTAAAAGCAAAATAACTTCCTATGCAAACTGCAAGAAGAACTACTGGAATAACCCAAATAAAAATCGGTGTTTCTTTTTCTTCTACTTCTTTTTTCTCATCAGAAACTTCAACATTTACTTCCTGACCTTCTAAATTCTCTTTCTTAGCAACTGTAAGATCATTTACAGATAATGGCTCTGTCATAAAACGATATGCCATAATATTCTCTTGTGTTCCAAGTCTTGAATAAGGTAAAACTCCACTAATATCATTTAACATGAGTTTATTATCTTCGTATGTAGACTGTTTTAAACTCTTTGCATTTGCAAGATTTGTATCTAATTTTTCATTAGATGCTTTTTCACCAGCCTCAATACTTTCTGATTGCTTTTTCGTATTGTCTTCAGAAGCCTTATAAACCTCCTCTACATAACTTTCATACTGCTTATTCTGGTTTTCAATCTTCTCTTCTACCTTACTCTGATTCTTATCTAAAGATTGTTCCAATTGTCCAAGCGCTTCTTGATTTAAATATTCTTGCGGAGTATACCTTAAAAGTGCTTCATCTAATTCATTTTTCTTCAAATCTGTATTATCGTAAGCTCCTCTTAAATTTGTTACCTGAGCTTTGATATTCTTATCTTTCTCTTGTAACTCATCATTTACTCCATTAAGAATGTTACCTCTATCTTGAGCATAAGCCTCAGACACTTTCATCATCTCATTCATTGCATTTCTTATAGCGTCTACATCCACATTTACATCCGAAAATTTTGGCTCTTCTATTTGATTTTTTAACCTATAATTTTTAATTTGAATTGAATTTAAATCTTCTACTTCATTTATATTAGGTTCTACTTCATAAATCGGTGCCGGAATTACACTTTTTATATAGTTCTCCCACTGTTCATCAGAAACTGGTAAATATGTCTCTGGTTCAATTGCTTCTAATTTTGAATATAACTTTTTGAAATTTTCTTTTAAGTCATTCAAAGCAGGATTTTTTTGAAAATCACTAATAGTATTATAATAGTTCGCCAAACCATTATTCTTTTCTATTATATGTTGATTTTCTAATGCCACCAATTTCTCATCTACGTCTTTTTTCGTATAAAAAGAATAGGTATTTTCTTCATATTCTACAGAATATCCGTCACACTCCTCTTCCGAAGAGGCACTACTATCAGCTGCACCCCATCTTTCTATATCGTTCTCATACTTATTAATTATAAATTTTGATTTTGCAATATATTCCTTCGTAGCACTTTCTATTTCTTTCAGTTTATCTGGAATCCCTTCTAACGCTTCAATACTACTATCTCTAATAACACCCAACTCTTTTTGTTCTGCTGGATTTGTATCTATATACTCCGGATACTCATATGGTGTCATGTGCATATTAAAAGCCTGTATCGCTTCATGCATACTGCCTTTTCCATATAACGTTTGATTCAATTCGCCAATTTTTGAAGAAACATTTTTATATTCCTCATCGCCTTTGTTCCACGCCTCTTGATAAGTCTTATCTATCTCAGCCAAAAGTTTATCTTCTTCTTCATAGTGTGGAACAAGATCCAAAACTTCTATATTCTTTTCTACTGTTGCAAGTTCGGGTAATTCAATGGTTTCCCTTAAGTCATCACCACTTACTTCTCCAAGTGCTTTTAAATCACGAACATCATTTTCTTTGATGTTTCCCGCTGCATCTTGAACTTTATGCACCTCTGTCAGTACAGAAGATAAATACAGTTCACTAATTCCATTATTCAATGTCGTGTATGCATTTCCAACAGAATAAATCGCCTTAGCCTGTGCATCCTGTGTAAGATTTGGTGCAATTGCATACTCTAAAACTGCCTTTTGCGGCGTACCGTTAATAGATTCAACAGCTTCCGAAAATGTTCCAGGTAAAATCATATATGCACTATATTTTCCGTTTTCTATACCCCGCTTTGCATCTTCAAGTCCTGTTGTTTCATACTTAACATTTAATGTTCCTAACAAAGATTGACTATAACTAATAACATCATCTTGCTTCTTTATACCTTCATCTGCATTTACGATGGCAATCAGTTCTGTATCATATAATTCTTCTTTTTGGGGCTTCTTTTCATTTAATAATGCTACTGGTTCCGTGTCATCTTTACTATTTAGATTCCCCATATAGTATCCACCACCCAAACAACATCCTATAACCAGTATGCCTAAAACAGTTTTCACTACCCTACTTTTCACATAGGTTTCCTCCCTTTTCGTAATTTCTGAGGAAAAAAATCTTTTCGATTTTCTTCCCAACTAAGAAACATCCCTTTGAAGCATATACACGGTTGTCTGATAAATAAGTGATGTCTTTCGTTACATTTTACACTATTGATAAATTCTTAGCAAT
This sequence comes from Ruminococcus sp. OM04-4AA, assembly GCF_003462585.1. Taxonomy (NCBI): domain Bacteria; kingdom Bacillati; phylum Bacillota; class Clostridia; order Eubacteriales; family Oscillospiraceae; genus Ruminococcus; species Ruminococcus sp. OM04-4AA. The sequence continues at coordinate 2,455 of NZ_QTZH01000009.1, forward strand.
ATTTTTCAGCAAAATTCACCATTATTTTTCCTTATACTTCTAACATCTATCTTCTTCATTATCAAGAAGAACTTTCCTCATAAAATTCCAAAAAAGAATATCTTTTAAAGAATTACCATTATAAATAAAATTTCCCCATTCTCCTTTATCATTGCAGGTTTTCTTTTCTTGTTTATTTTTCATATAGATTCCCGTCAATCAAATCATAACTCATATCCAAAAAGTCTAAAATTTTTGCTTCGCTCACCGTTCCATCCAACAATATCGTGATCCAGTATTTTTTATTCATATGATATCCTGAAAGAAAACCATAAGTTTGTGTCAGAAGGCCAACCATATCCGGCTCACACTTCACATTGATGATATCTACCATCCCTTCCTCTTCCAAACCCAATTTTGATTTTTCAACTCGCAGAATAGCTGCATACCACTTTCCATTCTTATGCCGGAGAATTGCACTCTCCGGAGAACTCTTCCAAAGATATTCCGGAATTGTTCCATATTGTTTCTTCACATATTCGTAAATCTCTTCCTGTTTCAAGCATTCCACTCCCCAGTTCTTCTATATTGATCAATCTTACGATTGTACTTTTCATATTTTAACAGGCAGGACATCTGCCCTGCCTTCCTTTCCTATTATAGCATTGTTATTCAAGCTCTACAATTCCATCTATCATTCATTTTCCTGTTTCTAATAAACTACCATTCCATATCCCATAATGGAATTGGAACTGATCGCATAACTTCTCTCTTTTACCGCATCTCCACTATTTCCTTCTATGGTATAGACGGTTGTTCCGTCACAGCGTTCCACGATTCCTACATGGTCGCATGTTCCATCATGCTCCCAGTCAAAAAAGACGATCGCACCGGGACTTGGCATACTCCCAGCCCCCTGCCATTTCCCCTGATTCTGAAACCAGTTCTTACCATCCGTACAAAGGGAAAACTTGGGAACCGCACCACTTTGAATCAAACCTGCCTGATTCGCACACCAGCTGACAAAGCAGGCACACCATTCCTCCCGGCTGGTAAATCCATACCACGACCAAAACTTCTCTCCGCCTTCATTTCCAAGCTGACCTTTTGCAATATTGACAAGCTGTCTATTTCCAAAAAGTCCGGTAAACCAACCGCCACCGGAATAATACCGCATCACATGAGGCACATACTCCGGATCGCCATAACCCGACCAGCCATGGGCTGCTGCCTGCTCCTGGGAAAACTGTAGCGCATTGACTTTACTGTAACCTCCAAATTTTTCCAACGCCCACGAGATATATCCATTCCCATAATTATACCCCTGTAGGCTGAGTTTCAGCTTGTCCATATCCTGTGGACTTTCACACCCAGCTTCTCTGACACAATCCGCATAATACTGTATCCCCACCTTGATGGAATAGTCTGCATCCTGAATCGCTCCGGGTGTATTTGGATACTGGGTGTTATAAGGACACTCACTAGCCTGCATGGGATCTGTTCCCCTACCTCCGCTCTCCTGCATCATAATGGCTTGGATTGCTGAGACATATTCCGGGATACCAAATTCACTGGCATACTTTTGAATGGCAGGCGTATGTGCCAGCACTTCTGCGCTTAAAACCTCACTACTTTGGGAATTTCCTAAAAAGGCAGCACCTCCAATGAGCCCCACAATCAGAATCAGAACGACAAACACTGCGCCTCCACCTGCCATCAGTGCTGCAAATGCAGCTTTCACTGCATGAGCGGCGGCTTCTGCCATGGCTTTTAATCCTCTTCCGGTTGCCTTTGCAGTCTTTGCACTTTGCTTGGCAGTCTGAACCGAGTGTATGGTAGCCCATTTTGCTTCCCTGGCTGCTTTCATGGATTTCTGTGCTTGCTTTTTCTGTAAGGCTGCATGAGTTTTCACCTTTTTGGAAGAAATCAGAGAAGTTTTCACTACACGGGGCGCTGTTTTTACTGTCCGATTTCCAGCTTCCTTGATCGTTTTCTCGGCTTCCGGTTTGAGTTTAATGCTTCTTGTGGCTTCCGTTCGCCCTTTCTTTGCCATTTATGCCCTGCCTGGGTAGATGTGCCACCCACTCCTGTTTCTCCCTCTAAAGGGGATGTCGCAGTTTCTCTCTGCTTTTGTTTCTGCGCCTTTAACTTCTCATAAGTTTTCACTGCCAGCTTTTTTCCACCACGATAGGCTGCCGAAGTGCTTTCCTTTCCAACCCGCTGTTCCGCCCGTTCTATCCGGTTTCCAGCATATTCCACCGGAGATTCCTCTCCGGTTTCTCTTCCCACCTTGTCTGCCGCCATCCGGGATTTCTCTTTCGTTTCCAGCATGGCAGAACGCACCAGTTCTTTGGGAAGCCGGGAGGCAGGATTGCGGATCTTCGGGTTCTTATCCCATACCTTCTCTTTGATGTCTTTCAAACACACACCTCCCTGTATCGCATTACCGTTCCCTACTCTGTTTCTTTTGTCTCTTCTGCTGTTCTTCCAGCCTTTCCAGTTCCCTTACCGCTTCCTGCACCAGCGGATGATTGGCATAATAGAGAACACAGGACAGCAATTCCCTTCCCCTCTCACCCGTTACTAATGGATACTCCCCTTCGTTATAAAGAGGATCGTCTGCATGGTGCAGGGAAAACTCCAAAGACGGACCCATCTGAGAGGAACGCTTGCAAAATCTCTGGTAATGCCAAAACGCTTCTTTTAAAGATGTGCATTCGATGCATTCTCCCATCCCATGGAACTCCCCGCACTCCGAAGCAAGAAAGGTAATGGTTGTTTCTTCTTTCATGGCTCTCACCTGTCTCCCTTCAAATCTTTTCCTAATTTTCTGTAAAAAAAAGACAGGCACCTACACGATGTCTGTCTCTGTGGGATCTACCATCCCTTGTTCCTGATATTGTTGTTTTATAATTTATTCCAGCTGTTTCCGAATTTCCTTATCCGGTACCTGGATGCAAAATTCACGGATCCATCGCTCATGCAGATGCTCATCTGCTTCTGTCGACTCCCAGGACACGATGCTGCAAGTCTCATCATATAACAATTCCAACTGCCGAAACTGTTCGCCAAACTGTCCTGAATACTTATTCCAGATTTCCAGGTTATATAAGTTTAGCCCTAAAAAATCTGTCACATACGTCAGCCTGTCTAAATCTGAAAACGTCATCTTTTCTTTTCCCAATAAGATTTCCCTGTCACGCTTCCCACATAAAAACAGGAAAGCAAACCGTTCCATATCCTTTTGGTGCATACCCATCACCCTTCTTGTAAATAATTCCTTATTACGAAGCATTTAAGAAATCTTCTGCTGCATTTTCATTTCCAAGTAGAATCTGTTCCACTAATTCGTCATCACTCAACACGCATCAGACTCCTTTCCATTGAATATCTGTATATATATAATAACGGGTTATGCATTTAAAATGATTAAAAGATTCCTCATTTTTTTCATTTCAACGCATAAAGAAAAGTCCCATAAACATTGAGTTTACAGGACTTAACCATATCTTATCTTATATTATCGTAACTGTTCAGAGCCAACCTCCAAAATGCTGCGCATTTCGTCGGTGTGGCGTATCCGCCAGATAAAATTTCAAAAACAGTTTTAAAAATGCAAGCATTTTTAAAACTGTTTTTTGAAATTTTGCTTGGCTCTGAACAGTTACATATTATCTTAGAATTTCTTAATTAGCAAATTCCCTGAGCTGTCATAGCCTCTACAACCTTCTCAAATCCGGCGATATTAGCACCTACAACGTAGTTACCCTTGAATCCGTATTTCTCAGCTGCATCCGTCATGTTGTGGCAGATGTTAACCATGATGTTTTTAAGTTTAGCATCTACTTCTTCGAATGTCCAACTCAGACGTTCGCTGTTCTGAGACATTTCAAGTGCAGATGTAGCAACACCACCGGCGTTAGCTGCTTTACCAGGTGCAAAGATAACACCATTCTCCTGCAGATACTCTGTAGCTTCGAGAGTTGTAGGCATATTAGCACCTTCACATACTGCAATACATCCGTTTGCAACAAGTGCTTTTGCATCTTCAAGGTGAAGCTCATTCTGTGTAGCACATGGAAGAGCGATGTCAACTTTAACATTCCATACCCCTCTTCCTTCATGGTACTCTGAATTTGGACGATAGTTCTTGTACTCTGTAAGTCTTGCACGTTTCACTTCTTTGATCTCTTTGAGAGCTGCAACATCGATTCCGTCCGGATCGTATACCCATCCTGTAGAATCACTTACTGTAACAACTTTAGCTCCGAGTTCCTGGGCTTTCTGAGTTGCATAAATCGCAACGTTACCTGCTCCTGAAACAGCAACTGTCTTACCTGCAAGTTCGATACCATTGAGTTTCAGAAGTTCATCTGTCAGATACAGAAGACCATATCCTGTAGCTTCTGTACGAGCAAGAGATCCACCATAGGAAAGTCCTTTTCCTGTAAGAACTCCTTCATATACTCCACGGATTCTCTTGTACTGTCCGAACATATATCCGATCTCTCTTGCGCCTGTACCGATATCTCCTGCAGGAACATCAGTATCAGCACCAATATATTTGCAAAGCTCTGTCATAAAGCTCTGGCAGAATGCCATAACTTCTCTGTCAGATTTTCCCTTAGGATCGAAATCAGATCCACCTTTACCTCCACCGATTGGAAGTCCTGTGAGGGAGTTTTTGAAAATCTGCTCGAAACCGAGGAATTTGATAATACCAAGGTTTACAGATGGATGAAGACGAAGACCTCCCTTGTATGGTCCAATTGCACTGTTGAACTGTACACGGTATCCTGTGTTAACCTGTACCTGACCCTTGTCATCTACCCACGGTACACGGAACTTAAACTGTCTCTCAGGCTCTACAAGTCTCTCAAGAAGAGCGTCTTTACGGAATTTTTCTTCATTTGCTTCAATCACAACACGAAGAGACTCCAACACCTCTTTTACTGCCTGGTGGAATTCCGGCTCTGCAGGATTCTTCTTTACAACTAAATCAATCACTTCATCAACGTATGACATCTTAATTACCTCCTAGAATAAATAGATTGGGATTCCTGTCTCCCTGATACTATTGTATCTTTCGTCAACTGATGTCTTTTCTAAAAGAAAAAACAAACTGACAAGCAATCTGTTACCTCAGACACCGTTGTCTACTCGTTTATTTTATAAGCTAAATGAAAGATTGTCAATCATTAATTGCATTATTTTAAAGTTTTATCACTTTAAGTTGATAAAACTGCATGAACCAATGTATCAAATTGCAATTTTCAGCATATTTAAGGTTATATGTTGAGTAAACAGATGGGAAAATGGTGCTTTTCCATAAGATAACCTGCATTGTATGCCACAATGCGCATTCTAAGCGGAGCGTTTTTAATATATTAGGACAGGACTTTCCTAATATATTAAAAAACAGAGTACTGTTTCCAGTACTCTGTCCATTTGCACATATTAGTTATATTTACGTTTTCTAGCAGCTTCAGATTTCTTTTTACGTCTAACGCTTGGTTTCTCGTAGTGCTCTCTCTTACGAATCTCCTGCTGAATACCAGCCTTTGCACAGTTTCTCTTGAATCTGCGTAAGGCGCTATCTAACGTTTCGTTTTCTTTAACGATTACATTTGACATAGTCTCACACCTAACCTCCCCTCCAGCCTTGTATTGTGCATCATACGACTGTTCGGGTATATTTATTGCACTGGATATTATTATAACATATTTTTTCAAAACGTCAACTGCTTTTTATGATTTTTACCGATTTTTTATACTTTTTTCTCGCTTCTACCCAAAAGAGAATCTGCCACAGACAGATTCTCTTTACAATGACTTTATTTAATCTGATCAGCCAGTGCTTCTTCTGCTTTTGCAAGTGCATCCTGGATTCCTGCTGGGTTCTTTCCACCTGCCTGGGCCATGTTCGGACGACCACCGCCGCCTCCGCCAACAAGGCCTGCAATTGCTTTCACAAGATTTCCTGCGTGTGCTCCCTGCTTCATTGCTCCGTCTGTTGCTGTAGCCATCAGGCTTACTTTTCCGTCATTTCCTGATGCAAGTACAACCACACCTTCGCCAAGCTTCTCTTTGAGCTGGTCTCCAAGATCACGAAGTCCGTTCATATCAACACCGTCAAGCTGTGCTGCAAGAAGCTTCACACCTTTTACTTCTTTCACCTGGTCAAGAATATCTCCTGCTGCGTTCTGAGCCATCTTGCTCTTAAGACTCTCAACTTCTCCCTTCAGAGACTTGTTCTCTGCCTGAAGATGTGTGATCTTCTCTGCAAGATTCTCCGGAGTTGCTTTTACAAGCTGTGCTGCTTCTTTGAGAAGATGCTCCATCTCAGCATAGTAGTTCATAAGTCCTTCAGATGTCAGAGCTTCAATACGACGAACACCTGCCGCTACACCACTCTCAGAAATAATCTTCAGTGCTGTGATCTCTGATGTATTCTTAACATGCGTACCACCACAGAATTCAACGGAGAATCCGCTCATATCTACGACGCGTACAACGTCACCGTATTTCTCACCAAACAGAGCCTGTGCTCCTGTCTTTCTTGCTTCCTCGATTGGAAGGTTCTTTGTCACAACTGCGAGGGCATTTGTGATCTGCTCATTCACAATTTTTTCAACCTTCTTCAGTTCCTCAGGTGTTACTGCTGAGAAATGTGTAAAGTCAAAACGAAGTCTGTCTGCATTTACAAAAGATCCTGCCTGCTCTACATGGCTTCCAAGTACTGTACGGAGTGCTTTCTGAAGCAGATGTGTTGCACTGTGGTTTCTTTCTGTAAGTGCACGGTTCTTTGCGTCAACTTCAAGAGTTACCGCATCACCAATCTTGATCATTCCTTTTACAACATGTCCTACATGTCCAACCTTTGTTCCTGCAAGGTGAATACAATCTTCTACAACAAACTCTCCGTCGGCTGTACGAATCACACCTTTATCAGCTTCCTGTCCACCCATTGTTGCATAGAATGGAGTCTGCTCAACGATGATTGTTCCCTTTTCTCCATCAGAAAGTGCATCAACAACTTCTGTCTCTGTTGTAAGAGCTGTAACCTTAGAATCAAATGTCAGATTGTCATATCCGACAAATTCTGTCGCAAGTGCTGCATCTAGCTGATCGTATACAGAAACTTCTTTTCCTGTATAAGAATGAGTTCCGAATGTTCCTTCTGATTTCGCACGCTGTTCTTCCTGTGCTTTCTTGAATCCTTCCTCGTCATAAGTCAGCCCCTTTTCTTCCAGGATCTCACTTGTCAGATCGATTGGGAATCCATAAGTATCATAAAGCTTAAATGCATTCTCTCCGGAAAGAACTTTCTCTCCATTCTTCTCCATCTCAGCTTCCATATCTGCAAGGATTGCAAGTCCCTGATCGATTGTCTTATTGAAGTTTGCTTCTTCTTTCGCAATTACATTAAAGATAAACTCTTTCTTCTCTTCCAACTCCGGATATCCATCCTTGGAACCTTCAATTACAGTTGTTGCAAGCTCTACAAGGAATGCTCCGTCAATTCCGAGCAGCTTTCCGTGACGGCATGCACGTCTTAACAGACGGCGGAGAACATATCCACGACCGCTGTTAGAAGGTAAGATACCATCAGAAACCATAAATGTTACGGAACGAATATGGTCTGTAACAACACGCAGAGAAACATCTGTCTCATGATCTATTCCGTACTGCTTGCCGGAGAGATTACATACATGATCTCTCAGTGCTTTCATTGTATCAATATCAAACATGGAATCTACATCCTGTACGATGCAGGCAAGACGCTCAAGTCCCATACCTGTATCAATGTTCTTCTGGATCAGGTCTGTATAGTTTCCGTGTCCGTCGTTGTTGAACTGGCTGAATACGTTATTCCAGATCTCCATGTAACGGTCGCACTCACATCCTACTGTACATCCCGGTTCTCCACATCCGTATTTTTCTCCACGGTCATAGTAAATCTCAGAACACGGACCACATGGACCTGAACCGTGCTCCCAAAAGTTATCTTCCTTGCCAAAACGGAAGATACGCTCTGCCGGAATTCCCATCTTCTTATTCCAGATTTCGAACGCTTCATCATCATCTTCATATACTGAAGGATATAATCTGTTCGGATCAAGTCCCACAACTTCTGTAAGGAACTCCCAGGACCACTCGATTGCTTCATTCTTGAAATAATCTCCAAAAGAGAAGTTTCCAAGCATCTCAAAGAATGTACCGTGACGTGCTGTCTTACCGACATTCTCGATATCTCCTGTACGAATACATTTCTGACATGTTGTCACTCTTCTTCTCGGCGGGATCTCCTGTCCTGTGAAATATGGTTTCAGCGGAGCCATTCCTGAATTAATCAGGAGAAGACTCTTATCATTATGTGGTACTAAAGAAAAGCTCTTCATTGCAAGATGTCCCTTGCTCTCAAAGAACTCCAAAAACATTTTTCTTAATTGGTTTACTCCGTATGGCTGCATACATCCATCCTCCTCTTTCGCTCATAAAAAGCCTATTTTGTAATATACCACAACAGCCTCCGTTTGTAAAGCGGAGGCCGGTTATTGTCCGTATATTTACTTATTTTAATTCAATTTCTTCCAGTTCTTTCGGTGGAAGTGCTCTGCTTGAGTTTTTGACATAAGCTGCGACATCTTTCTTCGCAGTCGGGATTGGAATATTCGTTCCAGCTCCTGCAATACATCCGCCAGGACATCCCATACCCTCGATCAGACAACCGTTCATTCTTCCGGCTTTGGCAAGTGTCAGGATCTTCTTACATTCTGCCAGCCCTTCCGCATGCTCAATATTAACCTGTGTTCCAGGGTAATACTCGTTAATACATTCTTCGATTGCCTTTGCAACTCCTCCTGCACAGGCGTATCCACGTCCGGCTCCTGTCGCATCATGGAAAGAAGACTCTGCCTCATAAGCTGTCAGATCAATTCCCTTCGCATCAAACATTGCCTGCAATTCTTCAAATGTAACAACGAAATCTACATCACTTCTCACAGTACGTCTGGAAGCTTCCAGCTTCTTCGCTGCACAAGGTCCGATAAATACAACCTTTGCATTCGGATGTTCCTGTTTGATTGTTCGTGCTGTTGCAACCATCGGAGTCAGTTCCTGTGAGATCTGATCGATCAGATCCGGGAAGAACTTCTTCGCAAGCATTGCCCAGGATGGACAACAGGATGTCAGAAGGAATGGAAGTTCTCCGGTTGTCACTTTATTCACATAATGATGTGCTTCTGCAATTGCTCCGATATCAGCTCCAAGAGCAACCTCATATGTCTCTGAGAATCCGAGTTCTTCAAGAGCTGCCTTGAAATTTCTCACATTAATATTCGGTCCAAACTGACCGACAAATGCCGGTGCTACCTCAGCTACGACCTCTTCTCCTTCTGAAAGTGCACGAGCCAGCTGGAAGATCTGAGACTTGTCAGAAATCGCACCAAACGGGCAGCTTACCATACACATTCCGCAGGAAACACATTTGTCAGCATCAATATAAGCACGTCCTAATTTATCTGATGTAATTGCATTCACTCCACATGCTTTCTTGCAAGGACGTTCTTTCTTGGCAATCGCATCGTATGGACAGACAGATTTACACTTTCCACACTTGATACATTTATCCTGATCGATAAATGACTTTCCATTCACCATGGAAATAGCACCTCTGGGACAGACTTCCTGACATGGATGTGCAAGACATCCCTTACATACATTGCTGACCTCGTATTTATTCTCCTCACAGCTCTCGCATCCGGACGGAATCACCTGCATCAGCGGTGGCTCATAGTATTTCTCAGAAATATTACTGGCCTCAACGCCTGCTGTCAAGTGGACCGGCTTATTCTCCGGACGAAGGGAAAGTCCCATCGCAAGACGAAGTCTTTCTCTTACGACTGCTCTCGCACGATAAATACTCTCACGGTATTTTACTTCTGAATCTTCTCCAACGATTTCATATGGAATTGCTTCCATATCTGCTACCAATGTCTCTGCATTTGCTTTAAATCCAAGCTTGGCAACTTCTGTAAACACTTGTCTTCGAATTGCACGAACCGGTGTCTGTAATCCTCTCATTTTTGATCTCCTCCTATTCTTTAGTTCCAAAAACTCTCTGTGCATAATGAACCGACTGCATGGCATCTTTGCCATAAAAATCAGCTCCTATCATATCAGCATACTCCTGATTCAGAACAGCTCCTCCTACCATCACAAGGCAATTCGGAGCTTTCTCTCTAAGCTGTCTGATCGTCTCTTCCATACTCACAACGGTCGTAGTCATCAGCGCGCTCAGTCCTACCAGATGAATCTCCTGCTCAAGTACTGTATCAACGATTGTCTCCGGCGGAACATCCTTTCCAAGATCGATCACATCAAAACTATAGTTTTCAAGCAGAACCTTCACGATATTTTTACCGATATCATGAATATCCCCTTTTACTGTCGCAAGAATGATCTTTCCTTTCTTCTCCTGCACTTCTCCGCTGCTTTCCATTTTCTCTTTAAGCACCGCAAATGCTGCCTTGGCCGCTTCGGCACTCATCAGTAGCTGTGGCAAAAAGACGGTTCCCTTCTCAAATCCTTCGCCTACCGTATTCAGTGCCGGGATCAACTCTTCGTTAATGATCTCCAGACCATCTTTCTCCTGGATCATCTCAGATGTAATGCTGTTCGCCTCTTCACGAAGTCCTCTTTCAATTGCACTTTTCAGTGTCATCTTGTGAGCTGAACCTGTTACCAAGACCGGAGCTGTTCCCGGCTGCTGTGCATATTTATTAATATAATTCTCACAGTTGCTGTCCAGATTCATCAGTGCATGGTATGCATACCATGCCTTCATCATATCCTCCGAGTTCGGATTGATAATTCCAACGCTCAGACCATTCTGCATTGCCATCGTATAAAAGATGGAGTTTACAATCGGTCTGCTTGGGAGACCGAAAGAAATATTTGATACACCAAGCACAGTACACACACCAACTTCATCACGGAGTCTGCGAAGTGTCTCAAGTGTCACTTTCGCACCTTCCGGTTCTGAACTGATCGTCATTGCCAGGGCATCAATTACAATATCTTTCTTCTCGATACCGTATTTTGCTGCCTCTGCGATAATCTTCTTCGCAATCTGTACACGTCCCTCGGCTGTTGCCGGGATTCCGTCTTCATCAAGTGCCAAGCCGATCACAACACCGCCATACTTCCGGATCAGTGGAAACACTGCATCCATTGACTCCTGCTTTCCACTGACTGAATTGACCATCGCCTTACCATTGTAAATGCGAAGTGCATTCTCCATCGCAACCGTATCAACCGTATCAATCTGAAGCGGAAGATTCGTCACACTCTGAAGTTCCTGGACAACTTCCTTCATCAATGTCGGCTCGTCAATATCCGGAAGTCCTACGTTAACATCCAGAATATGTGCACCGTTATCCTGCTGTGCAATTCCTTCTTTTAAAATATAATCAAGATCATGTTCCTTAAGCGCCTGTTTAAAGCGTTTCTTTCCGGTTGGATTAATACGTTCACCAATAATCTTTGATCCGGTTCCAAGGAACACACTCTGACCATAAGAAGATACCACAGTATAACTTTTCTTCTCAATCGGCTTCACCGGAATGTCTTTACACTGCTTCACCATCTCTGCAATATGTGCAGGAGTTGTTCCGCAGCATCCCCCGATCACAACTGCCCCAAGATCAACAACATGACACATAACAGAAGCAAATTCTTCCGGAGAAACATCGTAATAAGTTTCTCCGTCTTTCTGCTTCGGAAGACCTGCATTCGGTTTGACGATCACAGGCACAGAGGAATACTTCATGATCTGCTCCAGGATCGGCAGCATCTGCTCCGGTCCCATTCCACAGTTGATTCCAAGGGCATCAATCCTTAATCCTTCAAGCATTGCCACAACAGACGGAACATCTGCTCCGGTCAGAAGCTTTCCACGCTCATCAAAAATCGTCGTAGCGAAAACCGGAAGAGATGTATTCTCTTTCGCTGCAAGCACTGCTGCCTTCAGTTCATAAGTGTCACTCATGGTCTCAATATGGATCAGATCCGCACCGGCTTTCTCTCCGAGGATCATAACTTCTTTGAATGTCTCATACGCTGTCTCGAAATCCAGATCACCCATCGGTTTTAAAAGCTTTCCTGTCGGTCCGATATCCAGTGCTGTGTAGATTCTTCTTCCACCACCTGCCTCTTCAGCCGCATCCTTCACATGCCCGATCGCAAGACGGATAATTTCTTCCAATGGAAAATCATCGCAATGGAATTTCAATGCATTCGCTCCAAATGTATTCGCAAGTACAATATCACTTCCTGCTGAAATATATTGTTTGTGAATGTTTTTGATTTCATCCGCATGTGTAACATTCCATGTCTCCGGTAACTCTCCCGGCTGAAGTCCCTTTGCCTGAAGCAAGGTTCCCATTCCGCCGTCAAAATATAATAACTCTTTTCCCAGGCGTTCTCGTATCATCTTCTTGTATCAATCCTTCCTCTCTTATCTCTTGCTTATCGTCGGTATTCACAATCTTTTTTTGTACAGACCTCACATCCTGAGATTGGACATCTGTCCTTCTGTGTACTGATTCCAATTACTGCTGTTACCGACTTTGTTGGTGTCATCATAAAGCTGTCTGTCAAAGTCAGCCCGATTGTCTTTGCACAATTCAACATTCGTACGATCGGTTCTTGATAACAGATGTCAAAATCTCCATATCCGGGACTGAATCTCGGTCTTAAATACAAATGTTCTTCTTCAAGCTCTGCCGCAATCTTCTTCTGACATTCATCGCAATATTCTTCTAACATTGCTGCTGCACAGGACTGCAAAACAACTGCTCTTGCCATGTCTGTCAAAGAGATCCTGCGCATCAGCCGGTCAACTCCGGCGCCAAGTGTTGCTCCAAAAAGAACAACCCGACGGCATCCTTTCAGATTTCTACTCAGGCTCTTACTTTGAATCTCCATCTGTCCAATAACCAGTCTTCCGTCTTCTGTATGATTCAGGTCAAAAATTTGGCAGATGGACTTAGGCCCTGCTTCCTGTTCCAGGTCTTTGAAAGACTGTTGGATCAGTTCCAAGGTTCGCTCATCTGCCTCATTTCTTCCAAATCCCAGATAACGAACTGCTTCACGTACTCTCTTCTCTGTCTCTATCATCTGGTCATCCACTTTCTTAACACTTGATAATCTCGGAAAGATTATTCATAATTGCTACTGCAATTTCCGGCTTATTCATAGAATAAATATGAATATTGTTCACACCGTTCGCAAGAAGATCAATAATCTGATCTGTTGCATAGACAATTCCTGCCTGCTTCATCGCATCCGGAGAACTTCCGAAGCGATCTAATATTGCAAGAAATCTTCTCGGAAATACTGTTCCGGAAAGTTCCTGGCTTCGCTTCATCTGAGCAGCACTGGTAATCGGCATGATTCCCGGCAGAACCGGAACTGTGATCCCTGCTTCTCTGATTCTGTACAGGAAATTATAATGGATATCATTATCAAAGAACATCTGTGTTGTAAGGAAATCAACTCCACTGTCTACCTTCTGTTTCAGATAACGGATATCATCCTCTTTATGTTCCTGCTCCACATGTCCTTCCGGATAACATGCTGCACCAATACAGAAATCCCCATGTTTCTTGATTTCCTGTACCAGTTCATAAGCATAATGGAATCGATCTCCATCAGGGAATGTCATGCCTTCCGGAATATCTCCTCGTAAAGCGAGAATATTCTCGATTCCATGAGCCTTCAGGTTTTCAATTACCTCTCCAACTTCTTCTTTTGTGGATGAAGCACATGTCAGATGTGCAAGACTCATCACTCCGAGATCATCCTTAATATGGGATGCGATCTTCGCTGTGTTCTTGCTTGTTCCGCCACCGGCTCCATAGGTTACGCTGATATAAGATGGGTTCAGTTTGGCAATCTCATCTGTTGCTGATAATACTTTGTCAAATCCTGCATCTGTCTTCGGCGGAAACACCTCAAAAGAAATGTGGATGCCTTTCTGGTTCAGTTTGTCAATAATTTTCATCGGGTCTGTTACTCCTTGCTCTTGTGTTACTCTTGTATTACTTCTTTGTTACTTCTTATAATTCTTATTCTCCGATCAGACTTCTGTACAGATCTTCATACTGTCTTGCGGAATTCATCCATGAAAAATCCTGAGCCATCGCGCGTTCGATCATCTTGTTCCAGTCACGTTTCTTGTCATAATAGATTCTTTCTGCATAACGTACAGTGTTCAACATCTCATGCGCATTATAATTAGAGAAACTGAATCCTGTACCTGTCTTCTCAAACTCATTGTACGGTTCTACAGTATCTTTCAATCCTCCTGTCTCACGAACGATCGGAAGTGTTCCGTATCTCAGACTCATCAGCTGGCTGAGTCCGCATGGCTCGAATAAGGATGGCATAAGGAATGCATCACATCCGGCATAAAGTCTGTGAGAAAGATCATCGGAATAGAAAATATTCGCTGAAACCTTTCCTGCATACTTCCATGCAAAGTGACGGAACATATTCTCATATTTCGGATCTCCTGTTCCAAGTACTGCAATCTGCACTGCATCCTGGCACATCTCATCCATCATATAATCGATCAGATCAAATCCTTTCTGATCTGTCAAACGGGAAACGATTCCGATCAACATTACATGATTGTCTTTATCCAGTCCAAGTTCTTCCTGAAGAGCAGCCTTATTCACCGGTTTGTTTTTCCGGAAATTCTCAACGTTAAATGTCTTTGCGATTCTATGATCTGTATCCGGATTCCAGTCATTGTAATCCAGACCATTCACAATACCGCAAAGATCATTTGATCTTGCTGCCATCAGTCCGTCAAGACCTTCTCCATAGAACGGTGTCTTGATCTCTTCTGCATAGCTGTGGCTTACTGTTGTCACCTTATCTGCATAAACAATACCGCCTTTGAGCATATTAGCATCTTTGTATGCCTCAAGCTTATCCGGAACGAAATAATAATCCGGAAGTCCTGTGATTCCTTGTACAGTCTTTGTATCCCATACCCCCTGGAACTTCAGGTTATGTATTGTCATAACTGTCTTGATTCCTCTGTAATATTCTCCGAAGAAACGGAAATTATCCAGATATACCGGAATCAGACCTGTCTGCCAGTCATGACAGTGAATCAGATCCGGACGGAACCCAATAACCGGAAGAATACTTAAAACTGCCTTACAGAAGAAAGAGAATTTTTCAATATTCCACTTCGGATCTCCATCATATGGAGCAAATCCTGAAAAATAAAATTCGTTATCAATAAAATAAAATGTAACTCCGTTTAATTCTGTCTTAAAGATTCCGACATAGCGATCCTCTCCTGCAAAATCCATGTAGAAGTTTGTGATATACTCAAGGCGGTCTACCCACTCCTGTTTCATACACATGTACTTAGGTAAAACTACACGGCAGTCATATTTCTCTTTATCAAAATCTTTTGGAAGTGAACCTACAACGTCAGCAAGGCCTCCGGTCTTTATAAATGGTACACATTCTGATGAAGCGAACAAAATGTTTTTCATACTTAGATCCTCCACTTTCACTTGCCCTCTTTCGGCAATTACTTATAAAATATTATACCGCATTTTTATCATAATGCAAAGGATTTCTCATTGTAATTTACTTCTTATTTCCCATGCCTGTATTCCAATTGTATTGTATCTGCGATCAGAGCAATAAATTCAGAATTTGTCGGTTTCCCTTTTCCATTGCTTACTGTGTACCCAAAAAGTTCATCCAGAGTGTCCAGCTTTCCTCTGCTCCATGCCACTTCAATCGCATGTCGGATCGCACGTTCTACTCTGCTTGATGTTGTCTGGTACTTCTTTGCGACGGTTGGATACAGGATCTTTGTGATTGCATTGAGCACATCCATATCATCTACCGCCATCATAATCGCATCCCTCAGATAATGATACCCCTTAATATGAGCCGGTATTCCGATTTCATGCAGCATATTTGTCACTCGTGTCTCCAGACTTTCTCCTCTGTTTTCAGATGCCGCCTCAGAGTTTCTTGTTTCCATACCGTGTGGCATCCGTCCCGCACTTCGGATTCGTTCTAACAGCATCTCATTTTGAAACGGTTTCATCATATAGTAATTTGCGCCTTTATTAAAAGCATCTTCTGTAATCTTTTCTTGCCCAACTGCTGTGATTACGATAAAATACGGATGCTTGCTGACAGTTTTGTCATGATTGATCCGGTCCATAACCGTCAATCCATCCATTTTCGGCATAATCAAGTCGAGAAGAACAACATCCGGCTGTTTATCTTTGATGATCTGACACATCTCTTCACCATTTTTCGCCTTTCCGACCAGATTCATGTCTTTTTCCATCCCGATCACACGATCCAAAAGGTCCAAAATTTTCTGGTTATCATCAGCAATGGCTATTTTCAAATGTTCCATCTTCTTCTCTCCTTTTTCTGAGAACGTTTGTCTTGTTACACCACTTGTGTATTATATTCCAGCTTTTTTGTCGGATTCAAGAAAATCTTGCAGTAGTATTTCGACATCCTTTTCGACCCTTTTCACGATTCTTCCTCTTTCAACATGTTTTCAATAAAAATACCGTATCCTTTTGTCGAATCTTGTACAAACACATGAGTTACAGCTCCGATCAGTTTTCCATTCTGAATGATGGGACTCCCACTCATCCCCTGAATAATGCCCCCTGTCTTTTCCAGCAATTCCGTATCTGTCACCTGAATTACCATTCCTTTGTTCACCTGGTCGGATTCTTTATCAATTTGCGTTACACGGATTGAATATTCTTTCACCTCCCCGTCAATGTAGCAGCGAATCCTTGCCTCCCCCGTCTTTATTTCCTCTTTTTCCGCTACCTGTATAGGAACCTCTTCTCCTATCCAGCTTCTGTCTGAATTTAATTCTCCATAAATACCCTCATCCGTATTTTTCTCAATCACTCCAAGCTGATGAAACCGATTATAAACAATAATCCCTTCCATTGTTCCTGGATTCCCTTTGCTTCCCTTTTGCACTTTCTGAATACTGGTTCTATAAAGCGTTCCTCTTTTGATCGTAAGAAGTGTACTTGTATCAACATCATGAATGCCATGTCCCAGTGCTGCGAACCTGTTATTTTTTGTCAAAAATGTGATCGTCCCAAGTCCCTGTACATTATCTCTTACCCAGATTCCCAGGCGATAATTTCCTTTTGAAATCTGCACAGGAGTCAATTTCTTTTCTAATATCGTATTTTCGCGTCTGACTGTCAGAAGGACCTTCTCTCCATCCAGATGTTCCACCAGATCCATCAACTGTTTTTTCCCTTCAATCTTCTGGTGATTCACTTCCGTAATATAATCACCGGAACTTACCACACCCTGCGCAGGTGTATATTCCTTTCCATCCATACCTGTCATTTTCTCCGTGTCTAAAACCAGTACACCATCCGTTTCCATATAAATTCCAACCGGCATTCCTCCAAGCAGAACCGTATCTTCTTCCTTTTCTGCAGCCAGACTTTCCACCTCCCGGCCACTGACTTCTGTATTTTCCATAAATTCTGTAATCTGTGTACAGCCACATAGCATCAACAGACAGAACAGAAACAACAGACCTGTCCTGCTCATATTCCTTTTCCTGCGTTCTTTCATGATCCACACTCCTCTCTTGCAAATATTAAGAGCAGATGCTGTTTACATCTGCTCTTAGTATGTGTGGATCTTCTTCTTTTCACACTGGTATTATTTTTCTCTTTTTGCCAGTTCTTTCATTTCTCTGGCACTGTCTATAATTCCATCTGTTACATTTGCTCCACCAAGAAGCCTTGCAAGCTCTGCAACAGAATCTTCCTGATCAAGTCTCTCGATCTGTGTTCTCACAGAATTATCTTCTGCTTCTTTATGAATACAAAAATGAACATCTGCTGCCGCTGCGATCTGTGAAAGATGTGTAATACAAATCACCTGACGGCTCTTTCCGATCAACTGCAGTCTCTCACCGACACGACCTGCTGTGATTCCTGATATTCCACTATCAATCTCATCAAATATCAAAGTCGGTGTATCTTCTTCATCTGCAAGTACGGTCTTGATTGCAAGCATAATACGGGATAGCTCTCCTCCGGATGCGACATCCCCCAGTGGACGCACAGGTTCTCCCGGATTAACCGACAGATAAAACTCTGCATCATCTTTTCCTTGTGCAGAATAACTTTTTGCTTCTGTCAAACGAATTTCAAAACGTGCATCCAGGAAATTCAGTTCCGACATCTGATGAACAATTTCCTCGGCAAATTTAACTGCGTTTTGTTCACGCACTTCATGCAGTTCCATCGCAGCCTTTTCCATCTGCTTTTCTGCTTTTTTCTGTTTCTCCAAAAGTTCCTGCATAAAAGAATCGTAATCTTCCAGTTCTGATAGTCTCTGTCTTTTTTCCTCACAATATGCAAGGATATCACTGACAGTGTTTCCATATTTTGCCTTTAAATGATTCACTTCATTCAGGCGGGACTCAACTTCTGAAAACTCTTCTTCCGAATATTCAAAACTCTTTGCATATTCTGCCAGATCCCGGTTGAAATCATTCAGCAGACTATCGATCTCCACGATCTGATCATAAAGCTGGCTTCCCTTTTCATCAAAAGATGCTGCTTCCTGAAGGCTTCGGATTGCACGGCTTAAGTAATCACTTGCATTTCCACGTTCGTCCTCTGCAGTATACTGATACGCTTCTGCAACTCCTTCTGTGAGTTTTCTGCTATCTGTCATCTTGCGATACTGTTCTTCTAAAAGTTCATCTTCACCTTCTTTAAGAGCTGCTTCTTCAATCTCATTCACTTCAAATTCAGCAAGAGAAAGTTCTCTTCTTCGGCTCTCTTCATCCAGCGAAGATTGTTCCACCTTCTTACATACTGTCTTCCATTCCTGATAGCAGGAAGCCATTTTTTCTTTTAACGGATCCGTCTGTTCTTTCCCATAAAGATCAAGCAGTGTCAAATGATTCTTTCGATGAAGCAATGTCTGATTATCATGCTGTCCATGAATATCGATCAAAAGACTGGCTACATCTTTAAGGACGCTCATATTCACTGTCTCACCGTTAATCTTACTGACACTTCGGCCTTCTAAAAGGCGGCGGCTCAATGTCAGATATCCGTCTTCCGGATAAATGTCCAAGGCCTCCAGCTTCTTTAAAATCTTTTCTTCTTTGATGTGAAAAGTAAGTTCTACCAATCCGCTTTTTGCCCCGTTTCGAAGCATCTGTGCATTGTATTTTCCACCCAGTGCAAGCGTAACAGAGCCAAGAAGGATTGACTTTCCTGCTCCGGTTTCACCGGTCAGAATATTCAATCCTTCCCCAAACTCAACTTCTGTTTCATCAATCAAAGCAAGATTTTTCACATACAGATTCTGTAACATATGTCACCTATGCTTTCCTTGAAACCAATTTTCTTATATTCTCCATTACTACAGCTGTATCTTCAACTGTACGAATTGCGCACATGATCGTGTCATCTCCTGCAATACATCCGACCACTTCATTCCATTTCATTGCATCTACTGCAGCAGCAACCGCCATTGCCATTCCGGCAACTGTTTTAATCACAAGGATATTCTGTGCCATATCCATAGAAACAAACCCGTCACAAAGTACACGGATATATTTTTCGCTCATTCCATCCTCTTCCTGTCTATGGACAATATACTTCTGACGCCCACCGTTTACAGACAGCTTTGTCAGCTTCAGATCTCTGATATCTCTGGATACCGTTGCCTGTGTGACCTTGAAGCCGGCATTATTCAGATATTCTGCCAGTTCCTCCTGCGTCTCTATGTCATACTGACTGATCAATTCAATTATCTTTGCATGTCGGCTCACTTTCATAGTATCAATTTCCTTTCATCTTCTCGCGCATTGTTATCATAAAACTTTCTTCACTTAATTTTACTAGATGCGCTTTGGCATCTGATTTTCTGATCTTCACTCTGTCTCCGCTAACCAATTGCCTCTGTACAGCACCGTCATAACATAAAGCTACTTTCTCCTGCCTTCCATAACGGCCCTCGCAAATCTCAACTTCAACATCATCCTCTGCTGAAAGCACCACACTGCTCGTGTTAAGTGCATGGGAACAGATTGGAGTGATAACGATTAGACTTGCTGTTGGCTCTACCACCGGTCCACCTGCGGAAAGATTATATCCTGTACTTCCCGTCGGTGTACAGATGATCACACCGTCTGCCTGATATGTGTTCAACAATGTCCCATTCACATACACATTAAACTGAACAATACGAAGATTCCCTTCTCTTGTCAGGACGATATCATTTACCGCCAGATCTTTTTCACCGGATGACATTGTCCCCTCCAACATCATACGTTTCTCAACTTTAGGCTCTTCCTCGCAAAGTCTGTCAATCGCAGATTTATAATCTTTCAATTCTACATCTGCTAAATACCCCAATGTTCCGATATTGATTCCAAGAAGCGGAAGTTTATTTCCTTCCAGGTCACGTATTGCACGGATCAGAGTTCCATCCCCACCTAAAACCAGTCCGCAATCAACGTCCTCCGGAATCGTTCCCGGAACAATAAATCCTTCCTCATCCTTTTGAGCAAGAATAACACGTTTGCCTTTTCTCTCAATATAATCTTTTACCTCAATCGTAACAGAATAATCTCTGTCTTTTAATTGATTTGTTATGATATAAAAAGATTCCATACCATCACCTTTTTACTTTGCCAGAGCAGCGAATGCTTCATCCACTACCTGATCCAGTTCCTTTGTCTCAATCTTTGCTTCCTCTTCCGGACATTTCTTCAAATGTACAAGGTATTCGATATTTCCTTCTGGTCCCTTGATTGGAGAGAATGTGATCTCAAGTACAGAAAATCCGATGGATACCGCAAATTCTGTCACTTTCTCGATTACTTCATGATGTGTACTCTTTTCTCGCACAACACCTTTCTTTCCAACCTTCTCACGTCCTGCTTCAAACTGTGGTTTGATCAATGCTACGATCTCTCCATCATCTGTCAGATACGCTCTGATTGCACCAAGCACTTTTGTGAGAGAGATAAATGAAACATCAATCGACGAAAAATCAACAGGTTCTCCAAGATCTTCCGGAGTCACATAACGGATATTCGTCTTCTCCATACATACCACTCTCGGATCCTGACGCAGCTTCCAATCCAGCTGTCCTCTTCCCACATCGATAGCAAATACTTTCTTCGCTCCATTCTGAAGCATACAGTCTGTAAATCCACCAGTGGAAGATCCAACATCTGTACAGACCTTTCCATCTACTGTCACATGGAATTCTTTCATTGCTTTCTCAAGCTTAAGACCTCCACGGCTCACATAAGGGAGAACATGTCCGCGTACCTCAATATTTACCTCCTCCGGAAATGTTGTTCCGGCCTTGTCTTCTCTTTGACCTTCTACGAATACATTTCCCGACATAATAATTGCTTTTGCTTTTTCTCTGGAATCCGCCAGATTCCTCTTTACAAGCAATACATCCAAACGTTCTTTCATGCTACTTTTCTTCCTCTATTCTCCGATCATCTGCAATGACCTTTTTTACAATACTCTCTCTGTCGAGACCAACTTCTTTTCTTAAGACATCTACATTTCCATGCTCAACATAATCATCTGAAATACCGATTGTGCGAACTTTCAATGGGATATCCTCACGCATTACAAAATCTTCTACCTGCTCACCAAATCCACCTGTAAGCACATTTTCCTCGATTGTCACAAGAATCCTGTGATTTTCTGAAATTTTCCGGATCATTTCTGTATCCAGAGGTTTCACAAATCTTGCATTGATCAGACTACACTGATACCCTGCTGCCTTAAGATCCTCACGCACCTGTTCTGCAAGGAAAGACATATGTCCGACAAACATTACCGCGATCTCACTCTCTTCATATAGAAGCTCACTCTTTCCATATTCGATCGGAGCACGGAATTCCTTCAGTCCTTCGTATGCTTCTCCTCTTGGATAACGAAGCGCAACCGGGTACTGGAAATCCACTGCAAAGCGCACCATATCTGCCATCTCCCAACGGTTCTTTGGTGACAGGATTGAAAGATTCGGGATCGATGATAAAAATGATAAGTCAAAGACTCCCTGATGTGTCTCTCCGTCACTTCCAACAAGACCCGCGCGGTCTACTGCGATCACAACCGGCAGATTCTGAAGACAGACATCATGGATTGTCTGGTCAAATGCTCTCTGTAGAAAAGATGAATACACCGCAAAAACAGGCTTCATTCCCCCTGCAGCAAGTCCTGCCGCAAATGTCATCGCATGCTCTTCTGCAATTCCTACATCAAAGAATCTTTCCGGAAATAGCTTTGCGAATCTGGAAAGTCCTGTTCCGTCTGCCATTGCTGCAGTAATAGCTACAACCTTCTCGTCCTTCTTTCCGATATCTGCAAGCACTTTGGAAAAAATATCTGTATAAGAATCCTTCCCCGATCCTCCGATCGTTTCTCCTGTTGTCACATCAAAAGGTCCTATTCCATGGAATTTTGACGGATTCGTCTCTGCCGGAAGATAACCTTTTCCCTTCTTCGTCACAACATGTACAAGAACTGCATGATTTACCCGTTTTGCTTCATTCAATGTCTTTGTTAATGTCTTCAGATCATGTCCGTCTACAGGACCCAGATATGTAATTCCCATATCCTCAAAAAACATTCCCGGAACAAATAATTGTTTGATCCCGCTCTTCGTCTTCTTCACCTGATGGACGATCCGTTCTCCTTTGCCGGGAATTCTCTTAATCGTATCTTCGACACCTCTCTTCAGGTCTGAGTATACCTGTGTCGTCCGAAGCCCATTCAGGTAATTTGACATACCACCCACATTCTTGGAAATGGACATATTATTATCATTGAGTACAATAATAAAATTACTTTTCAATCTGGAAGCGTTATTCAATGCTTCATATGCCATACCGCCGGTCATAGAACCATCTCCTATCACAGATACAACGTTATAATGCTCCTGTTGAAGCTCTCTTGCGGCCACATAACCAAGCCCTGCTGAGATTGAAGTTGAACTGTGTCCTGTATCAAACGCATCACATTTACTTTCTTTTCTCTTAGGGAATCCACTCATTCCTCCGTATTTTCTAAGATCATCAAATCCTTCTTTTCTTCCTGTCAGAAGCTTGTGTGTATAAGACTGATGTCCCACATCCCAGATCAGTTTATCCTCTGGGAAATGAAGTACTTTATGCAATGCCATCGTAAGCTCAACAACTCCGAGATTGGATGCCAGATGGCCTCCGGTCACACTGATCTTTTCGATCAGAAACCGCCGGATCTCATCCGATAATTCTTTCAGCTCTTCCTCTGTCAGTTCTTTTATATCGTTGGCCTTTTGAATCTTTTCAAGTGCCATAAGTTCCTCCTCACCGACAATCTTATTTTTCTCTATATACAAGAGATTTCAAAAGCTGCTCAAGGAAATTATCCCCGGCAGGGAACTTTTTCAGTTCATCGATTGCTTCTTCTGTCATACGTTCCACCTCTTTATGAGCCTGTTCGATTCCTTTAAGTGTTACATATGTTGTCTTTTCATTCTTCTCATCACTATGTACCGGCTTGCCCAGCTGCTCTGTCGTGCTTGTCACATCCAGAATATCGTCCTGGATCTGGAATGCCATTCCGATCTTTCCTGCGACTTTCTGCATACTCTTTACATCTTCTTTTGATGCTCCCGCAAGGATTGCTCCAATCATCATAGCAGACTCGATCAGTGCACCTGTCTTCAGTCTGAAAATAAAATCAAGAACTTCCTCATCAATCTGATGTCCGGATTCTTTCACATCTACAACCTGTCCACCGATCATACCATAGATTCCGGCCTTTCTTGCCAGAACTCTCAGCGCTTGTCCGATTCTAAGGCTTTCCTCTGGAAATTGCTCAAATGCCTTGCATGCTGTCTCAAATGCATAGTTTAAAAGCGCATCCCCCGCAAGGATTCCCATATCTTCTCCATAAACGATATGTGTCGTCTTTCTTCCTCTACGGTACTCATCATTATCCATTGCCGGGAGATCATCATGAACCAGTGAATAGGTATGGATCATCTCCATTGCTGCCATAAACGGATAAATCACTTCTGTCTCTCCACCAAACAGACGGTATGTTTCCATCATCAGCATTGGGCGAAGGCGCTTGCCTCCTGCCATCAGACTGTATTCCATTGCTTCCATGATCACACTCTGATATCCGTTTGCTTCCGGAAGATATTCTCTGAGTATCGCTTCAATTTTTTCTACTTTTTCTTTCTGTTCTTCTTTAAAATTCATGACTCTCTCCATTCTCATCTAAGGCAAGAACCTTCTTTTCCACATCGTCAATCGTACGATTACAACACTTCACAAGTTCCATACCTTCCTGATATAAATTAAAAGAATCTTCAAGAGAAAGTTCCTCTCCTTCCAGTCCGCCAATGACGCGATCCAGTCTCTCAAATAACTCCTCAAGACTTGCAGCCTGTTCTATCTTCTTCGTGTCTTTCATCATTTCCTCCCGGTTACTGTTTATGGGAACTTTGTCCTCTTTCCCCTTCTAGTTTTACAGTGCCTGTAACGTAAGTCTCAATCTGTCCATCCGTTACATAAATCTGCAACAAATCTCCTTCTCTTACCTGATCTGTTTTCTTTATATTCTGTCCTTGTGCATTGCAAACATAAGAATACCCCTGACTTAATTTCTCAAGCGGAGACAACCCTTTCATCCGTTCTGCACAAAGTGCGAGTCTGTGCTTTTCTTTTGTCAAATGCCGTTCCATAAGCGAGCGCAGTGTATTCTCAGCGTCAACTGCTCTCTGTCTCTTCTCATTGAGTTTCTGTCTTGGATGGAGTGTCTGAAGTTTCAATCTGCTGTGTTCCAGATGCATACGCTCGTTTAGCAACTTCTGATTTATTGCTCTTCGAAGTAAACTCTCACAATTAAGAATCTGTTCTTTCACTTCGGAATATTCATACACTGCAAGCTCTGCCGCTGCGGATGGTGTTGGTGCTCTTAAGTCTGCCACATAATCGGCAATCGTTGTATCTGTCTCATGTCCGACTGCAGAGATCACCGGAACACGACAGTCAAAAATCGCACGCGCAACAGCCTCCTCATTGAATGCCCACAGATCTTCAATGCTTCCTCCGCCTCTTCCGACGATCATGACATCCACCTGCTTCTCTTCCAGCATATGGATCCCTTTCACGATACTGCTCACGGCACCATCACCCTGTACCAGTGCAGGATAAAGCAGGATCTGGACAAACGGATTCCTTCTCTTTGCCACATTGATGATATCTCTGATCGCTGCTCCTGTCGGTGCGGTCACAACCCCGATCGTACGTGCATAGCGTGGAATCGGCTGTTTGTACTCTGCTGCAAACATTCCCATCTCTTCGAGTTCCTTCTTCAGTGCCTCGAATCTTTCATACAAAAGTCCCGCACCGTCTAAAATGATCTCTCTTGCGTACAGCTGATACTTTCCATCCCGTTCATAGACGCTGACCGCGCCCAGCACTACTACCTGCTGTCCTTCCTCCATATGAAAAGAAAGCCCAGACCTTGAGCCTGCGAACATCACGCAGGCTATCGTGCCGGACTCGTCTTTCAATGAAAAATATATATGCCCTGATGTGTGGTACTTTAAATTAGACACCTCACCCTTTACATAGATTCGGTTCAGCATGAAGTCCTGGGTGAACATATTCTTAATATAAGAATTAACCTGCTTCACCGTATAGACATTTTTCATTCTTTTGTCTCTTCCAGTGAACGCGCAATCTTGCCAAGTACTCCGTTGATAAATGACGGAGCCTCATCTGAACTGAACATCTTTGTCAGTTCTACCGCCTCGTTAATTGCAACTCCTACCGGTACCTCGTCATCCCACTTCATCTCATATACCGCAAGTCTCAGAATGGACAGATCTACTTTGTTCATTCTTGTTGTCTTCCATCCCTTTGCATTGGCATTGATCAGTTCATCAATCTCTTCTGTCTTCTCAAGTACTGCTGCATATTTTCTCTTAATATATTCTTTATCCTTATCCGCTGCATCTTCCAGTGTAGAAAAATAGTATTCAATCTGCTCCGGCATCTCCTGCGGATCATTAAATTCTATCTGAAACAACATCTTGAAAATGTGCTCGCGAAGTTCTTTTCTAACCATGTTGGCTGATTCCTTTCCTGTTCGCTTTTATTCCTGACTCTCCATCTCGACTCCAGCAACCTTAATGTTCACATCAGCCACTTCAAGTCCTGTCATATTCTCAATTGCATTCTTAACCTTCTCCTGCACTCTTGCAGACACCTCAACGATGCTGTAATTGTACTTCAAGTTCAATGCTAAGGATACAGTCACAATACCTTCCAGTACATCAACCTTCACACCTTTGGAAAGATTCTTCATTCCGAGCTTTCCGATCAGTTCATTCGTGATGTTTCCGGCCATGGAAGCAACACCTTCCACTTCTGTGGCAGCAAGCGCTGCAATGATCGCTACAACTTCATCTGCAATCTTAATCTCACCTTTGCTTGCGTCGTTCTGTATTGTATAAATATTTCTTTCGTCCTTTGCCATAATCAAAACCTCCTGTTTTGTCTGATTCTTTCTACATTATATCAAAAATCTTTCTATTTGAAAAGATTTTTATGAACGTCCGAATTCTGACAAAATAAGTCCTTCATTTCGCTCTTCTGTCATACGGATACTCCACTCATGCGCAAAGAGAAGAAGCGGACGACCCTTCAGATCCATGATCTTCTTCATATCAGATGTTCCGCTTAAGCGATCCATGTCGATCTCTTCATTCTCGATCCAACGGATGTACTCATATGGCAGATTCTCCAGACGGATCTCTACATTATATTCATTCTGGAGACGATACTTCAAGACATCAAACTGGAGTATACCTACAACACCTACGATAATCTCTTCCATACCTGTATTAAACTCCTGGAAGATCTGGATCGCACCTTCCTGTGCGATCTGATTGATTCCCTTTACAAACTGCTTTCTCTTCATCGTATCAACCTGACGGACACGTGCAAAGTGCTCCGGTGCGAAAGTTGGGATTCCTTCGTAAGCAAACTTCTCTTTTGAAGTTGTAAGTGTATCTCCGATAGAGAAAATTCCCGGATCGAATATTCCGATGATATCTCCGCCGTAAGCCTTATCGATCATCTTTCTTTCACTTGCCATCATCTGCTGCGGCTGGGAAAGACGCACATCCTTTCCTCCCTGCACATGATAAACACTCATACCGGCCTCAAATTCTCCGGAACAGATTCTCATGAATGCAATTCTGTCTCGGTGGGCTTTGTTCATATTCGCCTGGATCTTAAATACAAATGCTGAGAAGTCTTTTTCTGTCATTGGATCAATCTCGCCATGATCTGATTTTCTCGGAAGCGGAGAGGTTGTCATCTTCAGGAAATGCTTCAGGAAAGTCTCTACACCAAAGTTGGTAAGAGCGGATCCGAAAAATACCGGTGAAAGCTGTCCCTTATCAACCAGTTCCTGATCAAACTCAGCTGCTGCTCCGTCCAGAAGTTCAATCTCATCTGCAAGAATGTCTTTTGCATCTGCTCCGATCAGTTCTTCTGTCTCCGGTGCGTCGATCGGTATCATCTTCACTTCACCCATCGCAGTACCTTTTTTCGTGTCTGAGAACAGCTCAACTTCACGTTTCGCTCTGTCGTAAACTCCCTTGAATTCCTTACCGGAACCGATTGGCCAGTTAATCGGACAAGTTGCGATTCCAAGCTCTTTCTCTATATCATCTAACAATTCAAATGTATCCTTCGCCTCACGGTCGAGCTTATTGATAAATGTAAAAATTGGGATGTGACGCATCACACAGACTTTAAACAGCTTTCTTGTCTGCGCCTCAACACCCTTGGATGCATCGATAACCATAACTGCGGAATCCGCTGCCATCAAAGTACGGTATGTATCCTCTGAGAAGTCCTGATGTCCCGGTGTATCCAGAATATTAATACAGTATCCACCATAATTGAACTGAAGTACAGAAGAAGTTACAGAAATACCTCTCTCCTTCTCAATCTCCATCCAGTCGGAAACCGCATGCTTCGCAGTTGCTTTTCCCTTAACAGATCCTGCCTGGTTGATGGCTCCTCCGTACAGAAGGAATTTCTCTGTCAATGTTGTCTTACCGGCATCCGGATGGGATATAATGGCAAATGTTCTTCTTTTCTTTATCTCATTCGTAATTTCTGACATTTCTAATCTCCTATCATTTTCACGCAATAGATAACTGTCCGCAGGCATCCCGTAGACAGTTACATAATAAACCAGTAAATAGTGTATCACAAGTCCTCTCTGACAGCAAATCTTTTATAAAAAGTTTTTCCAAAAATATACTTTCTATTCATGAATTGGTGTAATTACAATCTTCTCCGGCTTTACATCCGACTTTCTTGTCACAATATCCTCAATCTGGGCACGGTTTGCATCCGTAAGCTCCTCTGCATTTACAACAACATCTGCACTATCTTCCCCCAGACTTACTACTGCCTCTGAAAATCCTTTTGTTGCCATCAATGTCTCAATTTCCATCTCCGTCTCTGATTGTTTTGTAAGCTCCACCATCTGTGCAACTGCATCTGACTTTTCTTCTTCACTGAGCTCTGTATTGTCTATGATCGACTGCAATGTTTCTTTATTCTGGGCACGCACCTGTTCTCTTGTAACTTTTGCCTGGGCTACCGTAGTCTGGGCTGAACCATTTGTGAGAACCGCCTCTCCAGGTGTTCCTTCTGTTTCAGAATCATTACTTTCAATTTCTTCGCTTCCTGCTTCTGTATCTTCCTGTGAAATATCTAAAAGTTCCTGGTTTGTAAGATCTGCATTAGCTTCTTTTGTTCCTTTCGCATTCTCGCCAAACAGACGTCCCGTGTAGTTCAGATATCCTGCTGCCGCGATCATAACCGCAAGTGCCACAATGATCAACTGGTTTTTCTTCACTTTCCCTTTCATTAAGATAAACCTCCTTTTATGTAGGCGCACGTTTCATTATTTTTATCTTATGCGCTTCTACACCAAATAATGCCTGCACCGCTTCTGTCAGATTCTTCGCGACAACTGCATTTCCACCTCCATCTGCTATTACAAGAATGCCCTCCACTTCCGGTGCATTTTCTTTACTTACATATGGGATCTGCGTTCCGTCTGTCCCCTGACTGTACACGGTCGTTTTATCCAAAGATTTCTCTTCACTTTCTCTTGTCTCTCCCTGGCTGTCTGCTTCCTTCGTCGTCTGATGTGTGCTTTGCTGATCTTTTTCAACCACCTTCTGTCCTGTAGACTTTAATGTGATCATCACCGTCACCTTTCCCGCCCCATCTACGACACCAAGTGTCTGCGCTGTCTTCTGTTCCAGATATTTTTCATAGTCTGCCATGGAATCTGTCTCATATGTCTCTCCTTTCCCGGATTTCCCGTTAATCTTTGTATCCTTATCCACCTCCTCTGTCTTCGGAACCGGAACCGCAACTACAAGAAGCAGCAGTCCACACAGGAATAAAATGACTAATCTTGTTCTTTTCTGACCACGATCCGCCTGTTTTATCTTCCTTGTGTATCCCACGATCCTTTCTTTCCACTCCTGCCAATTATTGTCCAATTCCGATTTCCTCCCGTTTTATAGAATCCGACATCCGCTCTATTTCTTTCTCATATTGCTGATACACTTCCTTCTGATAAAATTGCTCTGCTTTCAGTCCTTTCAACGCCGCAATAGGGGATAGTGCAAGCAGGATCAGGACAAGTCCACAGAAAAAACGAATATATTTTTCATAATCCTTTCCCGGAATCACCTGCAGAACTGCACTCATAACGAGAAGCATTGAAATGATTTTTTGTATCCATTGTGTAAGCATCCGGCAGATTCCTCCTCTCTCCTCTGAAACCTTAAGATGTTACAGCCACCACAAATGCAATGCTTAAGACAAACAACAGTGTTGTGGATGCTATTACCTTCACCATAAGCTGATAACCGGAACTAACTCCAGATATGCATGTTGTAATTCTCCGGTCAGAAACCGGTTGGACTAATGCCGCCACAAGTTGGTACAAAAATGCCAATATCAGAAATTCCACCAGTGGAATAAGTGCCAGGACAGCTATAAAAATCATTCCTGCTACACCGATTCCATTCTTAAGAAGTACTGCAACTCCTAATGCAACATCCATTGTACCTCCGGCAACATCTCCGATCCACGGAACCGCCTCCAGTGTTCGTCCCGCAGCAGTCATTTTCAAAGAATCAATTGCCGGATTCAAAAATCCCCGGATCAGACTGATCCCACTCACAGCGGCAATCATACTTTTCAGACTCCATTGGATACATTTTTCCAGAAGTTCTGCAAATTCTGAGAAAAGATCTTCTCCGGTCAGGCAGGATAAGACCCTCACCATCCCGTAGATCTTCACCGCCGGTAAAAGAAAGTGAAGTACAAGCAGTTCCACCAGATAGATCAAGAACAGTATTGTATTATAAAACATCAACGCCGAACTGCTCTTTCCGGTAAATGCAACCGCCAGAAAGAAACTTGGGCAAAACACCTGCATCAATTGGACAAGCTCTCCTGTTTTTTCTTCGGCATATAAATTCATCGATTGATATGCTTCCAGACAGATTGCGATCACAACAAGATACAAAATATAAAAACCCGCTTCCGCTGTCTGTCTGTTTTGAAAGATACTTGTAAAATTCGAGAAAAATGCAGCCGCCACTGTAATCAGCAGCAGGCGCGCCAGATTCTTCCTTCCTTTCTGAAAAACAGAGAACACCTGTCCTGAAAAAAACTCAAGAAATCTTTCTCCCAATTCCTTCGTATTTCCGCTGATCAGCATCTCTGTAAGATCACGAAACCGAACTTTTTCTCCCAGTTCTGTCTCTCCTGATAACTGATCGATCTGCCTGAAATCAAATTCATCCAGCAGACTTTCTTCCATTTGTTCCAGCTCATCCTCCAACATCCCGGAACGATCTTCTGTTTCCTTTTCCTCCGCTGTACCATGCTCTGCTGCATACACGCTGCCACATCCTGTCACAACCGTAAATAAAAACACAAAACAGAAGAGCTTTTTCCAAAAATGTTTTTCCCTTTTCATATCAGAAAATCTCCGATTAGTTCCAGCAGCGCAAGAAGTACCGGCATTCCTATCGCAAGGATCGTCAACTTTGTAAAAATCTCAATCTGTACAGCAATATTCTGATACCCTGCATCTTTACAGATTCCGGATGCAAATTCAGCCACATAAGTCACACCGGCCATTTTCAACAGAATACTCATCTGTCCGGCATCCAGTTTTATATAATCTGCAATTTTCTTTACTGTCCGCACAAAGATTTCAAGTCGTGAAAGCATACAAAGAAATAAAAACAAGCTGACTGCAAGACTTACATAAATGCCATATTCACTTTTCCCACTTTTAAACTGCAAAGCAAGTAATGTTCCCACGACACCCAAAAGTGCGATTTGTATACTGTTCAATTCTGTTCCGCCCTCCTTAAAGAGAAAACAATTGCCGGATCGAAGAAAATAAGTCATAAATCGCCGGGAGAACCCAGGATAATACAAGAATCAGCCCTGCAAGACTTGTCAGGAATGCCTGTTCCTCTCTGCCGCTATGCTTCAAAACCTGACTCAGAATAGATACAAGAATTCCCACCGCCGCAATTTTAAATATCAGATTGATGCTCACATTCTCCCTCCTCTCCCTTTTGTTCCCGCCCTTTTAAAGCAGAAGGATCACAAGAAAAATCCCTCCTGCCGCCCCCAGCCAGCTACCGAGCTTTTTCTTCTCAGACGTTTCCGCAGTTCTCTTTTCAATTTCCATATCCAGCCTTTTTAAATGATACTCCAGCAGACGAACTACACCTTCTCTGTCTCCTATTTCAAGCAGTTCCCCAGGTTCGCAGATCAGAGGATTCATTTTCCCTCTCCATTTCAGTTCCGGAAGATCTTTTCCTATCGTATCTGTCCACAAGTCAGCAAACCGCTTTTCCTGTGTGCCCTGACATTGAAATGCCAGATCCATCAGCCAGTTTTCATAAGGTTCCTTCTCTCTTGATGCAATATTATAAAAAATTTCCGAAAGCGGAAGTCCTGCATACAGTAATTCGCCTTTTATTTGTTCTATAATTCTGCGAAAATGACTCAATTCTTCCAGATAATTCCGAAGTTCTTTTCCATACATCCATCCTGCTCCGGTCGTTGCCAACAGGATCAGAAAACATCCGACTAATTTCTGCACAGCACACGCCCCCGCTCATCATAGATTTCCCGGATCTTGCCAGGACCGTGATCCTGTCCAAGCACAACATAACGCTGAAACATTCTTCTGCGGATCAGGTCACCCAGGATCGGCTTTTTAGAAGCCTCATCCATATCAAGGCTGTGTACACTCGCGATCAGCCGGCAGCCGCACTGCATGGCATATTCAATGGCATGGATATCCTCACTTGTGCCGATCTCATCCACTGCGATCACGCGCGGCGCCATAGAACGGATCAACATGATCATCCCCTCCGCTTTCGGACAACAGTCTAAAATATCAGTCCTTGTACCCAGATGATTCTGCGCGATTCCAAGATAACACCCACCAAGCTCCGATCTTTCATCTACCACACCGACAGAACACCCTTTTATGTATTCATTTCCATCCGATATCTGACGGATCAGATCACGGATCAAAGTAGTCTTTCCGCAACACGGCGGAGAAATGATCAATGTATGGCAAATCTGTTTATTTTCCGTAATATATGGAATCAATGCGTCAGCACACCCAAGTACTTCGTGAGAAATTCTTACATTTAGCGAAGAAATATACTGTATATTTTTTACTTTTTCATTTTCTATAATTACTTTTCCTGCCACCCCGACCCTGTGACCTCCTTCCACTGTAATAAATCCCTGTTTCAACTCATTTTCATATGCATAGAGCGAATAATGACAAATATATCCCATTGTCTCACCAATATCTTCTTTTGTAACCAGATACGGGTGTACCGGGTCCGGAAGAACCCGTTCCTGCCCTTTCATCTGAATCAGCAGCGGCTGACCTGTACGTATCCTGATCTCCTGCAGTTCCTCCGGATTACTGACGGATTCTTCTACAAGCTTACGGATTTTTTCTGCCAGCAGATTCCAGACCTGCATCTTTTTGTTCTGTCTTTCCATTTCCATCTTGTCCACCTCTCCAGTTGTTGTCCGTACCCCTCCTCTCTACACAATATATGGATAAGATTCTTAAAGTATTCCTTGCACATACAAGAAAAGAGGAACAAAACCCAGTTCCCTGAATTCTGTTCCTCTTTTTTTATTCTTTCTGATTCTTATTCTGCAACATCTTTCATGCTGAAGCTGAATCTTCCCATCTTATCTTTACCAAGGCATACAACCTTCACAACATCACCGATGCTTACAACGTCTTCTACCTTGTCAACTCTCTGCTTAGAAAGCTTGGAAATGTGTACCATTCCTTCTTTACCCGGTGCAAACTCAACGAATGCTCCGAATTCTTTGATGCTGATAACCTTTCCTTCAAAAAGCTGTCCTGCTTCGTAATCTGTAACGATTGTCTGGATGTACTTCGCAGCTTTCTCCATGTTCTCTTTCTCTGTACCGCAGATAGATACATTTCCTTCATCATCGATGTCGATCTTAACACCTGTCTCGTCGATGATTGCATTGATTGTCTTACCACGCTGTCCGACAACATCACCGATCTTCTGTGGATCGATCTGCATCTGAATAATCTTCGGTGCAAACTCTCCAACTTCTTTTCTAGGCTCAGCAATTGCTTTACTCATAACTTCATCCATGATGTAAGTTCTTGCTTTCTTTGTAGCAGCGATTGCTTCTTCGATGATCGGTCTTGTCAGTCCGTGGATCTTGATATCCATCTGGATTGCTGTGATACCTTTGTGAGTACCTGCTACCTTAAAGTCCATGTCTCCGAAGAAGTCCTCGAGTCCCTGGATATCTGTCAGTACAAGGTAATCATCATCTGTCTCACCTGTTACAAGTCCTGCAGAGATACCTGCTACAGCAGACTTGATCGGCACCCCTGCTGCCATCAGTGACATACTGGATGCGCAGACACTTGCCTGTGATGTAGATCCATTAGACTCAAATGTCTCAGATACTGTACGGATCGCATATGGGAACTCAGACTCGCTTGGAAGTACCGGAAGGAGTGCTCTCTCAGCCAGTGCTCCATGTCCGATCTCACGACGTCCCGGTCCTCTGGAAGGTCTTGTCTCTCCTACAGAGTAGGACGGGAAGTTGTAGTGATGCATATATCTCTTTGTCTTCTCTGCTTCATCAAGACCGTCGAGCTTCTGTGCTTCAGAAAGTGGAGCAAGTGTTGTCATTGTGCAGATCTGTGTCTGTCCTCTTGTGAACATAGCAGAACCATGAACTCTCGGGATCAGGTCTACTTCTGCTGCAAGCGGTCTGATCTGATCGATTGCACGACCATCCGGACGCTTATGATCTTTGAGGATCATCTTTCTTACTGTCTTCTTCTGATACTGGTAAACAGCCTCACCAGCTTCGCAAGATACTCTTCGTTGTCTGCAAATGCTTCCTCGAGTCTCTCTGTGATCACACGGATATTCTCTTCTCTTGTCTGTTTGTCATCTGTAAATACAGCCTCTTCCATCTCAGCAGCCGGAACGATCTCCTGGATCGCATCAAAGAGTTCCTGCGGAACAGTAAAGCTCTGATACTCATGTTTCGGCTTTCCACACTCTGCAACGATCGTGTCAAAGAAAGCGATCACTTTCTGGTTCAGATCATGTGCCGCAAAGATTGCTTCAATCATCTTCGCTTCCGGAACTTCCTTCGCACCGGCCTCGATCATGATAACCTTTTCCTTTGTAGAAGCAACTGTCAATGCAAGATCAGATACTTCCTTCTGTGCTGCTGTCGGGTTGAATACGAACTCTCCGTCAACGAGTCCAACCTGTGTTGTAGAGATCGGTCCGTCAAACGGAATATCAGAAATACTTGTTGCAAGTGCAGCACCAAGCATAGCTGTAAGTTCCGGGCTGCAGTCCTGATCTACAGAAAGAACAAGGTTCTCAAGTGTTACGTCATTTCTATAATCTTTCGGGAAAAGAGGACGCATCGGACGATCGATGACACGGTCTGTCAGGATCGCATTCTCAGATGCTTTACCTTCTCTCTTATTAAATCCTCCCGGGATCTTTCCTACAGCGTACATTCTCTCATTATACTCTACGCTGAGTGGGAAGAAATCAATTCCTTCTCTCGGCTTGTCAGATGCTGTTGCTGTACACAGTACAGTTGTGTCACCATAATGCATCAGCACTGCACCATTCGCCTGTTTTGCCACACGGTCAACATCTACACGCAGTGTTCTGCCGGCCAGTTCCATTTCAAACTTTTTATACATGGTTTTCTCC
Source organism: Ruminococcus sp. OM04-4AA (assembly GCF_003462585.1). Lineage (NCBI taxonomy): Bacteria > Bacillati > Bacillota > Clostridia > Eubacteriales > Oscillospiraceae > Ruminococcus > Ruminococcus sp. OM04-4AA. The sequence goes on from NZ_QTZH01000009.1 coordinate 37,966, forward strand.
TTTTTATCTTATCTTCGTTTTATATGAGCAGAACAATTTGCTCCGAAACTACTGAAAAATGTACTATTCTATGGCAATTGAAACCCACTGTAGTCGTTGGATAATACACTTTTCAGTGGTCTCGGTTCTTCTCTACCCATAAGCTTTTAAATTATATCATATTCTATAATAAGAAGTAAATAGTTTTCCAAAAAAAGACCAAAAAGTACCAAAAATTCAGACAAAAAGAAACAGACCAGAAACCACATCATCAGATGCAGTTTCTGATCTGTCAATTGATCTTCTTCTTTGGAAAATCTTATTATTTTCTCAGACCAAGTTTCTCGATCAGAGCACGGTATCTCTCGATATCTACTTTCTTGAGGTATGCAAGAAGTCCTCTTCTCTGTCCAACCATCTTAAGAAGTCCTCTTCTTGAGTGGTGATCCTTCGGGTTAGCTTTGAAGTGATCTGTCAGCTCGTTGATTCTTGCTGTAAGGATAGCAACCTGTACTTCCGGTGATCCTGTATCTCCCTCTGTTCTTCCAAATTCTTTGATGATAGCCTGTTTCTTCTCTTTTGCGATCATTGTAATATCCTCCTTAAAATTCTTAGTTAAACCGCCTGGCATTAAGCAATGGTCGGAGTGATCCGATTACCGAACACCGGCTGATTTGATACCTCGGATAGTATAGCACAGAGATATCTGCTTGTAAAGCACAAATTTAAAATCTTTTATCTTTCATCGAATGGATGATTTTTCAGATATTCCTCTCCGTACCGCATATCTTTCATCACGCAGTCTTTGAGTTCTTCAACCGAATGAAATTTCGTTTCCGGACGTTCGAACTCCAGAATCTGCACTGTGGCAGTCTTCCCGTAAGCATCGCCTTCATATCCGTAAACGTAAACTTCAAACAACCGTCTTTTCTCTTGCGCAACGGTCGGTTTCACCCCGGCATTTCCCACACCGCCATACCATACACCATCCACAAGAACGCGACAGGCATAGACACCGTACTTTGGCAGGATTTTCTTTTCCTGCGGTGCAAGATTCATTGTCGGAAATCCAAGTGTTCTTCCAAGCTGCTGTCCATGTTCCACAACGCTGGTGATCTCATACGGATACCCTAAAAGCTCATTTGCAAGAGGAACATTTCCATCGAGAAGAAGTTCCCTGATATAAGTGCTGCTGATCTCCCGGTCTTTGTAATATGCTTTCTCGACCACATCAACTGTGTAGCCATATTTCGCTGCATATTTCTCCAGCATCTGATGATTGCCTCTTTTTTCATGACCAAAGTTAAAGTCTGTTCCGACAACAATGTGTGATGCGTGCAGCTTCTTATATAAGATCTCTTCGATAAATTTCTCTGCTTCCATCTCCATCATTTCTCTCGTAAATGGAATCTCGATCAGATAATCTACCTTGTCCTCAAGAAATGCCCTTCGCTCTTCATTTGTCATCAGACAATCTCTGTCCATATCAAATGCACAAACAACACTGTCACAGTCTTCCTTCTGCGCATATTTTATTATTCTGTTGAGCAGCTTCTGATGTCCTCTGTGTAATCCGTCAAACTTTCCAAGCGTTACCGCTGTCTGATTTCTTCCGTCAAAGGCATCTAATCCTTTTATATATTGCATGTCTGTCTTATTCGTCCTTTATTTCTCAATTTTCTCTGCTTCAGGATCCAGAAACATTTTCTTAATATGGAATAGCTTCTTCGGTGCACGATACTGATAAAGGCCGATAAAATTCTTTCTGGAATCATATACTCTGACTTCCTGCCCATCTGTCCACGCTTCTTTTTCTAACAGAAAACGTTCCGGAAGATCATTTCCGTTATAAGACATCCATGCCTTCGCATCCATCACAGTAACGGCCGGCAGTTCCGCGAAGATCTGATCCAGAGGAGTGAAAAGTTCTGCACCTTCTCCCTGTTCCATCTTCTGTCGCACTTCATCCAGTGTTACTGCATCTTCTTTCAGGAAACGGCCGACTTTCGTACGCTCAAGTTCTTCCATACAGCCGCCCACCCGAAGCTTCTCTCCAATGTCATGGCACAAAGTACGGATATATGTTCCCTTAGAACAGTCCACCTCCATACGCACATGTGGAAGATTCATCTCCAGAATGCGAATTCCATGAATCTGGACTTTTCTGCTCTTACGCTCCACGGTCTTTCCTTCACGGGCAAGCTCATAAAGCTTCTTCCCATTCACTTTCAACGCAGAGTACATCGGCGGAATCTGATCATATTCTCCGATAAATGATTCGATACAGGAACGTACTTCCTCTTCCGTCAGATCGCCCGGATCCCTCTCCTCCAGAACCTCTCCGGAAATGTCCTGCGTATCTGTCGTCTTTCCTAAAAGCAGCAGAGCCTCATATGTCTTATCATGATCTGTCAGAAGCTCACAAACCTTTGTTGCTCTTCCAAGACACACCGGAAGGACTCCCGTTGCATCCGGATCAAGCGTACCTGTATGACCGATCTTCTTCTGTCCGACAACTTTTCGAAGAACTGCAACCACATCATGGGAAGTATATCCTTTTTCTTTGTAAATATTAACTATTCCGTTTATCATTTTTCCTCGTTTTTCTCTTCTGCCACTCTAAGCTGTCTTTCAATTAAAAGTGTCAGATTGTTGATCACATCATGCGGGGAACCTTTCATTGTAACACCGGCTGCTCTCACATGACCGCCACCACCATAATATTTCGCAACTGCACTTACATCAACGATTTCTTTTGATCTAAGGCTTACTTTAAATGTCTGCGGTTCGAGCTCGTAAAGAAGGATTGCAACCTCCACACCTCTTGTCTGACGCAATACGCTGACAATTCCATCCAGGTCAGACGGTTTTGCCTGGAAGAACTCCATTTCTTTCAAACGTATCACTGAGACAACCGCTTTCTTATTCAGGATCATCATACTCTCAAGAAGTGCCTTCCCAAGCATCTGATTCTGAACATAGGATTTTTCAAAATATGTTCCGTCAATGATCGCGCTTCCATTGATCCCTTTTCTTAAAAGTGCAGCACCGACTTCCATTGTCTCCGGTGAAGTACAGGAATACTGGAACACTCCGGTATCATGCACAATCCCCATATAAAGGAAAGATGCGATTTCTTCCGTAATCTTCTCCTCATCCAGCAGACGGAAAACAAGTTCAGAAGTAGAACTTGCATCCGGCACGATATAATTCGTGTCTGCAAAAGACTCGTTACTGACGTGGTGATCCACACATAAAGTTTCCTTTGCATTTTGGAACATTGGCTCGGAAAAACCAAGACGTCTTTCGTCCCCACAATCCAGACTGATGAAAAGGTCATAAACTTTGCCTTCTACAATCTCATGCTTCGGCACATCCCAGTGTCCCATCATCTGAAATGCTTCCGGAATCTCCTCCAGATACAGATCTGTCTCAATCTCCGGATAATAAGTGGTCAGATAAAGATATAATCCAATTGTAGAACCAACGCAGTCCCCATCCGGACGAATGTGTCCGCCAATGGCTACACTGTGTTTCCCTTTTAATACATCGTTTAATACGATCATCTATTCCTCAGCTCCATCCTTCAAATCTCTTGTCACTTCGTCAATTTTCTTGCTGATATTTACTCCATATTCAATGGACTGGTCTACGATAAATGTAATCTGTGGTGTGTTGCGCATATTCACTGTACGTGCAAGTTCTCTGCGGATATATCCCTCTGCACTCTGAAGACCTTTGATCGTATCTTCCTGTGCTTTCTTGTCTCCAAGAACACTGATATATGCCTTGCATGTCTTAAGATCCGGTGCTACTTCAACAGCAACAACAGATGTCAGCGGTGCAACACGTGGATCTTTGATCCCGCCACGCAGGATATTACTCAGCTCACGCTGTACTTCTGCATTGACTCTTGTATTCTTAATACTGTTCTTTCTCATGTTATAACTCCTTTTTATACAGAAAAGTTACTCCTGCAATGTATGACCCCTGCACGAGTAACAATTCTGTCACCTGCTGACAATTACAACACTCTGCAAATGTCGGCATCTTTTATTCTTACTTGCGTTCTGTCTCTACCATCTTGTAGGCTTCAACCTGATCGCCTTCTTTAATGTCATTGTAGTTCTCGAATACGAGACCACACTCATATCCTGTTCTGACTTCCTTCACGTCATCTTTGAAACGCTTCAGAGATGCCAGCGGTCCGTCGAATACAACGATTCCGTCACGGATCAGACGAACAGAACAGTTTCTCTCGAAGATACCGTCAAGCACATACGCACCGGCAATTGTTCCAACTCCTGATGCCTTGAATGTCTGACGTACTTCCGCATGACCGAGAACCTTCTCCTCAAAGACAGGATCAAGCATACCCTTCATGGCTGCCTCTACATCTTCGATGGCATTGTAGATAACTCTGTAAAGTCTTAAGTCAACACCCTCGCGCTCAGCGATATCTTTCGCTGTTGCATCCGGACGAACGTTAAATCCAATGATGATCGCATTTGATGCAGATGCAAGGATAACGTCAGATTCATTAATTGCACCAACACCGCCATGGATGATCTTAACAACAACTTCATCGTTACTCAACTTCAGAAGACTCTGCTTGATTGCCTCTACAGATCCCTGAACATCAGCCTTAACAACAATATCAAGTTCTTTGAGGTTACCTTCCTGGATCTGGTTGAACAGATCATCCAGAGACATCTTGGACTTCGTCTCTTCCAGAAGTTTTACCTTGTTCTGGGAAATAAATGTCTCTGCAAACGCTCTTGCTTCTTTATCAGACTCACATCCTACGAATACTTCTCCCGCATTCGGAACATCATTCAGACCAAGGATCTCAACCGGCTGGGACGGACCTGCTTCTTTCACACGTCTTCCCTTGTCATCCATCATCGCTCTTACACGACCATGAGCGCTTCCTGCTGCGATCGCATCTCCTACGTGGAGTGTACCTTTCTGTACAAGAACAGTTGCAACAGATCCCTTACCTTTATCAAGCTCAGCCTCGATCACAAGACCACGTGCGGCACGGTTCGGGTTCGCTTTCAGTTCCATAACCTCTGCTGTCAGAAGGATCATCTCAAGAAGATCCTGGATTCCTTCATGTGTATGCGCTGATACCGGAACAAAGATTGTGCTTCCGCCCCAGTCTTCCGGAATCAGTTCGTATTCTGTCAGTTCCTGTTTTACACGTTCAACATTCGCACTTGGCTTATCGATCTTGTTGATCGCAACAATAATCTCAATTCCTGCTGCTTTCGCATGGTTGATTGCCTCAATTGTCTGTGGCATAACACCGTCATCCGCAGCAACTACAAGGATTGCGATATCTGTAGAGTTTGCTCCACGCATACGCATTGCAGTAAATGCCTCATGTCCCGGTGTGTCAAGGAATGTGATCTTTTCTCCGTTAATCTCAACAACAGATGCACCGATGTGCTGTGTGATACCACCGGCCTCACGACCTGTTACATTACTGTTACGGATTGCATCCAAAAGAGATGTCTTACCATGGTCAACATGACCCATAACACATACAACCGGTGGGCGTTTTACCATAAGGCTTTCGTCTTCTTCATCCTCTTTCAGAAGTTCTTCGATTACATCTACAACTTCTTCTTTCTCACAGAGAACATCGAATTCCATCGCGATCTCTTCTGCTGTCTCATAATCAACTTCCTGGTTTACAGTTACGATCTTGCCCTGCATGAAAAGCTTCTTAACAATAACAGAAGGAACGATCTTCATCTTATCAGCAAGCTCTTTAATTGTAAGAACTTCTGGAATCACGATCTGTTTGATCTGCTCTTCCTGCTTCTCTTCCTTCACCTGTGGCTTCTTCACTTCCACTGCCGGTTTCTGCTTCTTGCCTTTTCTTCCTTTTCCTTCGAAAGCTTCATCTCTGTATTCTTTCTTCTTATTATCTCTTTCTTTGTCTTTCGCTTTGTTTCTCTGTGTCTTCTGCTGTTCTACGATCGGTGTAGCGTCACTTCTGTCGTTTCTGCGATTGTCATTTCTTCTGTCAGAGCGCTGTCCCTGTCCGCGTCCGTCTCTTCCGTCACGGTTCTCTCTTCCATCACGGTTGTCGCGTCCCTGGAATCCGTCACGTCCTCCTCTGTCAGAACGCTGTCCGCGTCCGTCTCTGTCCTGACGTGGTCCTCTGTTTTCGCCTCTGTTCTCGCCATTAGAACGTCTGTCTCCAAATGGTTTCTGTCCCGGTCTGTCAGAGCGTACCTGTCTTCCCTCACCGCTCGGACGTCCTGTTCTTTCTGTTCTTGATCCCTGCGGTCTCTCAGAACGTGCTCCGTTCTGTGCCGGACGTGCCGGTCTGTCCTCTGCTGCACGAACCGGTCTTTCGCTTTTTGCTGTCGGTTTCTCTGTACGAGCCGGTTTTCCTTCACCATTCGAACGGCTCTGTCCTGCTGCTGGGCGTTTTCCATCACCGTTTGGACGACCCTGGTTCTGTCCCTGACGTCCCTGTCCCGGACGTTTTCCCTGCAGTCTGCTGCTGTTCTTTGAATTCTGTGGGCGAACTACAAATGCAAGATTTTTCTTCTTTGGAGCACCCTCTTTTTCTGTTGTTTTATCTGCAGCCATCTCAGCATCTTTGCCAGCTGCTTCTCTTCTAATATCTTCTGCCACGTTATCCTCCCTGGTGTTTAAACTCTTTTTATTTTCATTCTGCATCTTCTCATCTGCCATATAAATCTACCTCCTTCAAGCAATCAACGGGGAACCTTTGTCTTCTACTCCCATTCATCAGGTACGGGATTTCAGTTCTTTTAATATTCCTTTTGCAAATCCTTCGTCTAATATCGCCAGAGATGCACGGAATTGTTTTCCCATCGCATGCCCCAAGGTATCTTTATCTCCGTAAACTATCATTGGAACTTTATAAAATTTACACATATCACGGAATTTTTTCTTTGTATTATCTGAAGCGTCTTCTGCAACAACTACAAGGCTTGCTCTTCCGGACTTTGTCTGTCCTTCTGTCATAAATTCACCGCTTGCGCAGCGCCCCGCTTTCGTTGCCAGACTGATCAGAGACAGTATTTTATCTCTAGCCAATCTCATCCATCTCCTTTTCCAGCCGTTCATATACTTCCTGCGGTATTGCCTGCTTAAAGGAACGCTCCAGTCCTCTGTTCTTCACAGCCTGCTCAAAACATGCCTTCTGCGGACAGAGATACGCTCCACGTCCGTTTTTCTTTCCGGTTGTGTCAATGACAAATTCTTCTTCCTCTGTTCTGAGGATCCGAATCAGTTCCTTCTTTGGTTTCATCTCGCCGCAGCCTACACATTTACGCATAGGTACTTTCTTCTTTACTGCCAAACAATTCACTCCCTCAGATCTTACTCTTCGTCTGTCTCAACGAATTCAATCTCATCTGCTCCGTCTTCATCAGCTGCATCTGCCGGAACATCATCGTACTCTTCTTCCTCTTCTCCGACTGTATAGCCTTCTTCTCCGACCATACCCATCTGCTCCATGTAGTTCTCCGGAAGATCTCCACACTCAATTGCCTGTGTCTCACTCTTGATATCGATCTTGTATCCTGTCAGACGGGCTGCAAGTCTTGCATTCTGGCCTTCTTTACCGATTGCAAGTGAAAGCTGATAATCAGGAACAATAACTCCTGCAATCTTCTCATCCGGATCAGCCATAACAGAAATAACCTTCGCCGGGCTGAGTGCATTCTCAATCAGAAGTGCCGGATTCTCATCCCAGTTAATGATATCAATCTTCTCACCACGAAGCTCTTTTACGACTGCATTTACTCTTGCACCGTTCATACCAACACAAGCTCCGACCGGATCAACATTCGGATCGTTAGACCATACAGCCATCTTTGTACGAGAACCAGCCTCACGGGCAATGCTCTTGATCTCAACTGTTCCGTCCTTTACCTCTGCAACCTCTGATTCAAACAGACGTTTTACAAGTTCCGGATGTGTACGGGATACAAGGATCTTTGGTCCCTTTGGTGTGTTCTTAACTTCTACGATATAAAGCTTAATACGCTCTGTCGGCTCGAAATGCTCTCCTTTCACCTGTTCGTTCTCTGTAAGGATTGCATCTGCTTTTCCAAGATTCACACTGATATTCTTGCCAATATAACGCTGTACGATACCTGTTACGATATCCTTCTCTTTCTCGAAATACTGATCAAATACTGCCTTGCGCTCTTCTTCTCTGATCTTCTGAAGAATCAGGTTCTTTGCATTCTGTGTTGCAATACGTCCGAATTCCTTGGAATGAAGCTCAACCTGTGCGATATCTCCGATATGAAGTGCCGGATTGATCTTCTCTGCATCCTCAAGACTGATCTCGATTGCAGGATCAAATACTTCTTCAACAACTTCTCTCTCTGCATATACAGAGTAGTCACATGTGTTGCGGTCCATAACGATCTTAATATTATCGGATGTTCCGAAATGGTTCTTACATGCACTTAAAAGTGAATTTTCAATGGCCTCCAACATGACATCCTTGCTGATGTTTTTCTCTTTTTCAAGAATATCCAATGCTTCGAGTAATTCTGTGTTCATTTTTCTTTCCTCCTAAATTAAAAATCCAAAGCCTGACGGATCAAAGCGATTTCTTTTCTGTCAAATGTCTGCTCTGTCTCATCTTCGTATGTGATGGTCACTGTATTCTCATCATAACTCTTTAAAATTCCGACAAACTCTTTCTGTCGGTCGATTGCACGGTATGTGCGGATCTCTACTTCTTCTCCAAGATTTCTCTTAAAATCCTTCTCTTTCTTAAGTGGTCTTCCAAGTCCCGGAGAACTTACTTCAAAGATATAGGAGTCTTCAATATAATCCTTCTCATCAAGGATATCGGAGAATCTCCTGCTGACTGCCTCACAGTCATCCACGGCAATTCCGCCTGGTTTGTCAATATACGCGCGAAGGTACCAGGTACCTCCTTCTTTCACATATTCTACATCTACCAGCTCAAACCCGAGTTCCTCTACGATAGGCTCGAGAAGTGCTTCTGTCTGCTGTTCATAATCTTCTCTTCTGGACACGCTGCGTCAAACTCCTTTTCTTCTATAATATAGTTTGTGATCTGATTCATAAAGAATTTTCCATATCACCAAAGAAGAGTGAACTTTCGTCCACTCTTCTGCCAATTCCTTATGTAACTATATTTACTCTAGCACTTTTCTTTGAGGAAATCAAGGGTTTTTGCACATTTTCTTACAACACCTTAGAAATCCCCTTAACTTTCTCTTTCTTCACCGTCTCCGCTTCCGGCAAGACTTCTAGCGGCTTTTGGTTCCTGTTCCATCCCGTTTCGCCAGTTTCAGGCGGTTCAGTGAAACTGTCTTTTCTCCATAAGTAATCTTCGTCTCTGTTCCTTCTTCAAAAAGATAAACTTCTTCTAATTCATCCTTCTTCTGAAGCTTAATTCCTCTGACACCGACAGCTGCTTTTTTCTTCTCCGGAACATCCGCAGATAAAAACCTCAGGAAATATCCGTTCTTCGTCTGAAGGACAACATTCTGATACTCCGTCACAACCTTCACTGCGACAAGCCTGTCTTCTTCCTGCAGCTTTGTTGCCGCGATCGTGCGCTTGGATACCTGGAACTCACTTCCATCCACACGCTTGATCATTCCCTGTGCTGTTGCAAACAATAATTTTGAATAACACATCTGCTCTTCTTCACAGATCATAACAATTTGTTCTTCACTGCTTGAATAATTACTTACATTATCAATCGGAATCCCTTTGTCTCTGAACTTTCCATGTGGAAGATCAAGCACCTTCACCTGATGCATCTTGCCTTCATCTGTAAACAGACAGAGTTTTCCAATGTTCATACAATGCACAATGTATTTATTCTCTTTGTCTGCAGCTTCTTTATTCCTCTCATAGACTCCGGTATCCACTGTCTTCGCGTAACCAAAGCGATCCATCAGAAAGACAACCTGCTGCTCTTCAATCTTCTTCTCTTCAAAAACAGCTTCTTCTGCATTCTCCACAACGGTACGACGCTTTCTTCCGAATTCTTTTTTATAACTGTCAAGCTCTTCCATGATCACGCCTGCCATAGAATCATAGTTATTTAAAATATCTTCATAACGGGCAATATTTTCTAATGTCTTCTCATGTTCTTTCTGAAGTGCTTCAATCTCCAGACCGATCAGACGATAAAGACGCATCTCCAGAATTGCCGTTGCCTGACGTTCTGTAAAACGGAGCATTGCCGCCATCTTTTTGGAAATCGCAGACTTGAACTTAATGTTTTCCGTCTCACCGTTTACCAGACAGGCACGCGCATCTTTTACAGATTTACTTCCTCGTAAAATCTCAATGATCAGGTCGATCACATCACATGCTTTGATCAGACCTTCCTGAACTTCACTCTTCTCCCGCTCTTTGCCAAGCAAAGTTGTATATTTCCTCGTTGCAAGCTCAAACTGGAAATCCACATGATGTTCTATGATCTGTTTCAGACTTAAAGTCTCCGGTCTGCCATTCGCAACCGCCAGCATGTTTACGCCAAATGTATCTTCCAGACGTGTCTTCTTATAAAGCATATTCTTCAGGTTCTCAACATCCGCACCACGCTTCAATTCGATCACGATACGGATTCCTTCTTTTGAAGACTGGTTTGAAATATCAACGATATCTGTCGTCTTCTTGGATTCCACAAGATTGCATACGTCGTTTAAGAACTTTCCGATTCCGGCTCCGATCATCGTGTATGGGATCTCTGTGATCACAAGCTGCTTCTTGCCGCCTTTTAATTCTTCCACTTCCACTTTTCCACGCAGCTTGATCTTCCCCTGTCCGCTCTCATAGATTGCCGGAAGATCATCCTTATTGACCACAATTCCTCCGGTCGGGAAATCCGGTCCTTTGATATATTTCATCAGCTGCTTTGTAGTGATCTTGTCATTTTTCATATATGCCTTGACCGCATCGACCACTTCGCAGAGATTATGTGTCGGGATACTTGTCGCCATACCGACTGCAATTCCTTCCGCACCATTGATCAAAAGGTTCGGCACACGCATCGGAAGCACAAGCGGTTCCTTCTCCGTCTCATCAAAGTTCGGACCAAAATCAATAACATTCTTATCCAGATCGGCCAGACATACTTCCTGCGTGAACTTCGTAAGGCGCGCCTCTGTATAACGCATCGCAGCAGCTCCGTCTCCCTCAATGGATCCAAAGTTACCGTGCCCGTCAACAAGAACCTGTCCCTTCTTGAAGTCCTGCGCCATTACTACAAGAGAATCGTAGATGGAACTGTCTCCATGCGGATGATATTTACCCATCGTATCTCCGACGATACGTGCACTCTTACGATAAGGCTTATCATAACGGATACCAAGCTCGTACATATCATAAAGTGTACGACGCTGAACCGGCTTGAGACCATCACGGACATCCGGAAGTGCTCTGGCGATAATAACACTCATCGCATAATCAATATAAGATTTCTTCATAAGATCAGAATATTCTGTCCTTATGATCTGTGATTCATTACTCATTCTTCTTCTCCTTAGATATCCAGTTCTGCCTCTGTCGCATTTTCATAGATAAAATTACGACGCGGCGGTACTTCAGTTCCCATCAGCATCTCCGTTACACTTGAAGCCATTCGGGCATCCTCAATCTCTACTCGTTTCAACATACGTCTCTCCGGATCCAGTGTTGTCTCCCAGAGCTGCTCCGCATCCATCTCTCCAAGACCTTTGTAACGCTGAAGTGTGAACGGACCTGTATGTGTCTTTCTATAACGTTCCAGTGCCTTATCATCATACAGATACTCTTCTTCTCCACTCTTTGGCATTGCCTTATAAAGTGGCGGCATCGCAATATATACATGTCCTTCAAAAATAAGCTCCGGCATAAAGCGATAGAATAAGGTGAGCAATAAGGTAGAAATATGTGCACCATCGACATCGGCATCGGCCATAATGATGATCTTATCATATCTCAACTTTGTAATATCAAAGTCATTTCCGTATCCTTCAGAAAATCCGCAGCCAAATGCATTGATCATCGTCTTGATCTCTGCATTGGCAAGCACCTTATCAATACTTGCTTTCTCAACATTTAAGATCTTACCACGAATCGGAAGGATTGCCTGATAATTTCTGTTTCTCGCTGTCTTCGCAGAGCCACCGGCGGAATCTCCCTCGACGATAAAAATCTCGCACTTCTCCGGATCTCTGCTCTCACAGTTTGCCAGCTTTCCGTTACTGTCAAAAGAATACTTCTGCTTTGTCAGGAGATTGGTCTTTGCCTTCTCTTCTGTCTTGCGGATCTTCGCAGCTTTCTCCGCACTGGAAAGAACTGTCTTAAGTGTATCCAGATTTCGATCAAAGAAACGAACAATCTCTTCTCCTGTCACCTTGCTGACTGCTTTCGCCGCATCCGGGTTATCCAACTTTGTCTTCGTCTGCCCCTCAAATCTCGGATCCGGGTGCTTAATGGATACAATTGCAGTCATTCCGTTACGGATATCCGCACCGGTAAAATTCGCATCCTTTTCTTTCAGGATTCCTATCTCTCTCGCATACTGGTTCATGACAGTTGTAAAGGTTGTCTTAAATCCTGTCAGATGTGTTCCGCCCTCTGCATTATAAATATTATTACAAAATCCAAGTACATTCTCATGAAACTCATTCACATACTGCAGTGTTACCTCTACTTCAATCCCGTCTGCTTCCCCTTTAAAATAAACCGGTTCATGAAGTACTTCTTTCTTACGGTTCAGATTCTGGATAAATCCAATGATTCCTTCCGGTTCGTGATAAACGATGTGCTCAACACTTCCATCTCTCTTATCATCAAACACGATCGTCAGATTCGGATTCAGATACGCAGTCTCATGCAGACGGCTCTTAACCTCTTCCGCTTTGAACTTCGTCTTCTCAAAGATCGTATCATCCGGCAGAAAATTTACCGTTGTTCCCGTCTTTCTCGTCTTTCCGATCTTAGGAAGAAGTCCATCTTCCAGTTCGATCACCGGGATTCCTCTCTCGTACCGGTCATGATGAACAAATCCATCCCTGCTGATCTTCACATCCATATAAGTAGAAAGAGCATTTACAACAGAGGAACCTACTCCGTGAAGTCCACCACTTGTCTTATATGCAGAATCATCAAACTTACCACCTGCATGGAGTGTCGTATAAACCAGACGAGCCGCAGATACACCCTTCTGATGCATATCAACCGGAACTCCACGACCGTTATCTGAAACGGTTGCAGATCCGTCTTTTTCCAATGTCACCTGGATCTCACTGCAGAATCCTGCCAGGTGCTCATCTACTGCATTGTCCACGATCTCATAGATCAGATGATTCAGTCCTTTTGTAGAAACACTTCCTATGTACATTCCCGGGCGTTTCCGTACTGCCTCAAGACCTTCCAATACCGCGATACTCCCTGCATCGTATGTATTATTTCCCGCCATTACTCTTTCTCCTTCTTTCTCGAACTCAAACTGTTCTATACAGTCAATCAACAAGTATGATATCATTTAACCATCTGATTTTCAACTTCTTTTTCGCTCATATGTTCTGTCAACCTTCTTCTGACAAGAGAAGACTGTAACTGTCCGACAACCGTTTATTCTGTAACTACCCTCTTTAATGTCCGTTCCAGCACCTCCATTGCATTCTTCATCTCTTCCACCGTATTTGTCTGCGCCCCTGCTTCGATCAACAGAGACTTTGGCAGCAGATGAAGATTATAACGGTAAGCTTTCAGATAAATATGCCTTGCAAATCCTGGGTAATACTGTTCCGATGCAATCTGCATCTGCAAGGAGAACGCCAGATTATCCTGGATATATGGATTATACAGATAGGCAATATCGCCATTTGTCCGTGTCCTGCTCAATCCATTAAAATACATGATCTTCGCAGTCGGTTTTCCATTCACTTCCGTTACCAGATGTGTGTCCGCATTTACACCGTCTCTGTGAAGATCGATTGCAACTTCAATCGTCGGATTCGCTTCCAGAACCGGCCGTACTGCACTTTCTGCATTCTCATATGCCCTGCTGCGGTCAAGTTTCCCATTAATAATATCATACACTCCGCTGTCATGAAGCGTCTCAATCCCATCCGCATTTAATAACTGCGTCAGATATTCCCCAATCCCAACGATGCTTGTAGATGGATCACCCGGTATGGAGTCGGCAAATTCTTCCTGTGAATGCGTATGAAAGATCAAAATTTTCGGACCTCCTGTACTTTGATCTATCTTCATACTCCGGTTTAAAAGATCGTCCACATTAAGCTGCTCCGGTCCGATCATTGTAGAACTGTCTATTGTATAAAGATTGCTTGTCAGATATTCAAAATCACGCAGCCGCTCAATAGAAAGATCCATTCCAGGAACCGGCTGTTCTACAGCACTTTCCTGAGTTGCCGGCTCTGCTCCGACCAGTTTTCCCTCTTCATCTACCGCATGTTCATCATTTGCCTGACACTGAAGAATCCATGCGATCGTCTCCTCATCTTCCAATACTTCCGCCGGTTCTTCCTTTCCCCTTTTTTCTGTCTGATCTTCCAGATATCCTGCCAACGGCATCCACACATGAAGTGGAAGCCTGAAGATCTCTTCCCTTTCTGATTCCTGTTCTTTCTGATAAGAAAAAAGCGGAAGGTACAATTTCTGCGCATAAATCTGACTTTCTTCTAATAAAAATGTTCTCCCCTCTTCCAATGACCGGCCCATCCCAATTCCTAACGGAATACCTGCCAGAGCCAGAATCACCCCATACCATTTCATACGTCGGATTGTTTTTTTCTTATACACACGCATTGCAGAGTCCTTCCGCTCATTTCTATCATTCTATTCACTTTCTCCTGCATTTATATCAGAAAAAAGAAGATTCAAGGACGCTGCTATCGTATGACTGATCTGATGGACCATTTCATCCACATCCTTTGGTGTCACAAACATTCCATTTAAATGTGGGGAGATCAATTCTTTTACAAACTCATATTTTTCCGCCGCACTATAAGAGCGCAAAATCTCTCCTGTACTCCTTAATGCCTGCGACTGCTCCAGTGCAGTGATGAAATTTTCCATCGTATCATTGACGATCGTTGCCGCATCAACAACCGTAGGCACTCCGATTCCAATCACAGGAACCCCCAGGGATTCTTCCGTCATTGCATTCCTGTAATTTCCAACACCGGAACCTGGATGAATTCCTGTATCGGCAATCTGGATCGTCCGGTTCAATCGTCTGCTGTTTCGCGCAGCAAGTGCATCCACTGCAAGGATCAGATCCGGCTTCGTCTCATGGACAATTCCACGGACAATCTCCGCCGTTTCCATCCCCGTCTGTCCCATCACGCCGGGAACAATTGCACTAAGAACAATCAATTGCTCCGTGCGCATCGCATATTTTCCGTATTCTTTTACTATATGCCGGTTTACCTCCAGATGATCTGCAACATAAGGGCCAAGCGCATCCGGTGTCACCGCTCTGTTACCGAGCCCGACAAAAAGAATCTTTAATTCTTTTCCATCTTTACAGGAAATTTTATGAAAAATCAATTCCCGGATGCAATCACAGATCCGTTCCTGTAATACCCTGCTATTTTCTTCCACCTCCAATGCCAGATCCGGAGATTCCAGTGTCAGATAAATGCCTGTCGGTTTTCCCATGATCTTCGCTCCATTCTCCGTCTCGATCACCACACGGGTCAGCCGGATCTCATTCTCCTCGTCATACTCTTCCTCCAGAACAACTCCCTGCACTTCTACATTGTCAGATGCAAACCGTTCCTTCTCCTCAAGTGCAAGATCCGTACGCACACTGTAATTTTTCATCATAGCCTCCCTTTTCTCCGTGTCAGGTTATAGATTCTTGTATACTGTAACCACGATTCGTTTTATTACAGCCTATTTTTAGCATTTTTTTGTAAAATATGTATTGACAGAACACGTTTGTTGGACTAGAATAAATGAGTATGTTTCGATAGAACGTCCGTGTCCGAGTCTATTGAACACATGAATCACATTTGAAAATCATATGATAGAATATTTTGGAGGTGCACACATTGGCTAATATTAAATCTGCAAAGAAAAGAATTTTAGTAACAGAGACAAAAGCTGCTAGAAACAAAGCAATCAAATCTAAGGTTAAAACAGCTGTAAAGAAAGTAGAGACAGCTGTAGCTGAGAAGAATGTAGAGGCTGCTAAGGCTGCTCTTCACACAGCAATCGTTGAGATTTCCAAAGCTGGAAGCAAGGGTGTTTATCACAAGAAAACAGTTTCCAGAAAGATCGCTCGTCTTTCCAAAGCTGTTGACTCTATCGCTTAATTATAAATAGAGAATAGAATTTTCAGGCGCATCTGCTACCGTCATGGCAGATGCGCCTTTTGTTATATATTAGGACAGTACTTCTAATATATAACAAACGCTCCGCTCAGGATACGCACATGAGCGAGAAAAAGACCGGCACTTCCAAGTCTTAACCTGAAAGTACCGGTCTTCTATTATCTTATTCTATAATCTCAGACAACTGATTAGTTGTTGATCAGTTTGTCCTCATCACTCCAGCTGTAAAGCTTTCTGATCTCAGCTCCAACCTTCTCTGACTGGTGTTCAGCAGCAAGTTTTCTCATAGCCTTGAAGTGAACCTGTCCACCTGCATCAGACATATCAAGCAGGAAGTCTTTTGCAAATGTACCATCCTGGATATCAGAAAGAATTTTCTTCATAGCTTTCTTTGTCTCAGCTGTAACGATCTTAGGTCCTGTGATATAATCACCGTACTCAGCTGTGTTAGAGATAGAATATCTCATTCCAGCGAATCCTGACTGGTAAATCAGGTCAACGATCAGCTTCATCTCATGGATACACTCAAAGTATGCATTTCTCGGATCATATCCAGCCTCACAAAGAGTCTCGAATCCAGCCTGCATAAGTGCACATACACCACCACAAAGTACAGCCTGCTCTCCGAAGAGGTCTGTCTCTGTCTCTGTTCTGAATGTTGTCTCAAGAACTCCGGCTCTTGCTCCACCGATTCCAAGACCATAAGCAAGTGCTCTGTCAAGAGCTTTTCCTGTGTAATCCTGCTCTACAGCTACCAGACAAGGTGTTCCTTTTCCAGCCTGATACTCGCTTCTTACTGTATGTCCTGGTGCCTTAGGTGCGATCATTGTAACATCAACATTCTTCGGTGGTACGATTGTTCCGAAATGGATGTTGAATCCGTGAGCGAACATAAGCATGTTACCCTCTTCAAGGTTTGGCTCGATGTCTTCTTTGTAAAGTTTAGCCTGTTTCTCATCGTTGATCAGAATCATGATGATGTCAGCCTGCTTTGCAGCTTCAGCTGCTGTATATACTTTGAATCCCTGCTCTTCTGCTTTCTTCCAAGAACGGCTTCCCTCGTACAGACCGATGATAACATCACATCCTGACTCTCTTAAGTTCAGTGCATGTGCATGTCCCTGGCTTCCGTATCCAATGATAGCGATCTTCTGTCCTTCGAGAAGAGAAAGGTTACAATCTTCCTGATAATAAATTTTTGCTGCCATTTTGCATTCCTCCTAATTGAATTTAAAATATAGAGTAGAATGCTCCCGACCTCTTCGGGGGTATCCTATATAGTGAAAGGTCTTGCCCTTTACTAGCTTTATCTGTTCCACAGGCTCTCCCTGCGGTTCTCCGATCCTGACCGGATCAGAAAAATGCAACATCCTTGCTGCCTCTGGAAAGTCCGGTAATTCCGGTTCTTGCCAGTTCGAGTATCTCATAATCCTTCAGAAGATTCAGGAAAGCTTCCAGCTTATTCTGTGTACCTGTCAATTCAATGATCAGACAATCTTCTTCCACATCTACAATCTTCGCTCTGAAAATATCTGCAACCGAGATGATCTCACCACGCTGTGCGGCATTCGCACGAAGCTTCACCATGATCAACTCTCTGCAAACGGATTCTTCTGCTTTCAAAGCCTTGATATCCACAACATCCTCCAACTTACGGAGCTGCTTCTCAATCTGTGATAGGATCTGCTCATCACCGGATGAAACAATCGTAATCCTTGTAAATCTAGGATCTGCTGTCATACCTGCCGTAATACTGTCAATGCTGTATCCACGACGGCTGAAGAGTCCTGAAATTCTGCTCAAAACACCTGAATTGTTATCTACGAGCAGTGAAAATACCTGACTTCTCATATGTATCCTCTCTTTCTCACTTCAGGAAGCGAAAATATTATGACTGACTAAGATGACTGGTTCGCTCCTTCCATGATTTGTATAAAACAGAGTGCGTTCTGTTTTTTACTTACTTAATATTAACAACTAGAACCGGCTTTGTCAACCCTCTTTTTGAGATTTTTCATCACAGACCAAATTCCTCTGCCAGTTCATTCAAATACATCCAGCGCTCTTCCTTCTCTTCGAGCTGCTCTCTTACTTTCTCCTGCTCTTCCATCAGCTCACGCAGTTTCACTGAATTCGTTGCATTTGCGGCAATCTGACGGTCGAGAGAGGCTATTTTTTCTTCCAGCTTTGCAATCTCCTCATCAATTGTCTCATATTCACGCTGCTCCTTGAAAGAAAACTTCACCTTCTGGCGCTGTCCGTCCTTCCAGTTCTTTCCTTTCTTCTGCGTCTCTTCTTCCGTGGACTTTTCTTCCTGCTTAAGTTCAGACTTTCCTCTGATATCTTTGCTTTCCTCTCCGAATCTGCGTTTCTTCGCCTCTACATAATCCGTGTATCCTCCCTCAAACTGTCGGATCCCGCCGTTTCCATCCAGTTCAAAGATACGGTCAACTACATTGTCCAGAAAATATCTGTCATGTGATACAGTGATCACGATTCCTGTAAATGAATTCAGATAGTCCTCAAGGATCGTAAGTGTTGGGATATCCAGATTATTTCTGGCCTCGTCAAACAACAGAACATTCGCATTCTCCGCAAGAACACCAAGAAGATAAAGCCTTCTCTTCTCCCCTCCGGAAAGCTTACCGATCGGTGCATACTGCATATCCGGTGTAAATAAGAACCTCTCCAACAATTGGCTCGCACTGATCTGTCCGTCCTTTGTCGTCACATACTCCGCAATATCCTTCACATAATCGATCACACGCTGGGAATCATCCATATGCTGTTCTTCCTGTGCAAAATATCCGATCTTGATCGTCTCGCCGATCTCAATCTCTCCTGCATCCGGCTTGAGTACACCTGCAATCATCTTAAGAATCGTAGATTTTCCACAGCCGTTCGGTCCGATAATTCCAAGCCGCTGATTGCGAAGCACAATATAACTGAAATCATCCAGAATCTTCTTCTCCCCAAAACGCTTGCTGACATGATGAAGTTCAATCGTCTTCTTGCCCATTCTTGTCTCTACAGAATCAAGTTCCACCGTCTGATCCGTCACAGGTGCTTTTCCTGCTTTCAACGCTTCCAGACGTTCCAGTCTTGCCTTCTGTTTTGTCGTTCTCGCACGGCATCCACGCTTCGCCCATTCCAGTTCCATCCGAAGGATACTCTGACGCTTTCTCTGACTTGCAAGCTCCATCTCTTCCCTCTGCGCCTTCAATTCAAGGAATCCGGAATAATCTGCATCATATCCATACATCTTTCCATGGCTCAGCTCCAGGATACGGTTCGTCACACGATCAAGGAAATAGCGGTCATGTGTTACCATAAGAACAGTTCCACGGTAAGATCTCAGATAATCTTCCAACCAGGAAATCATCTCCTGATCCAGATGATTCGTCGGCTCGTCCAGAAGAAGTACGTCAAAGTCTCCTGCAAGTATCTTCGCAAGAACCACACGTCTCTTCTGTCCCCCGGATAAAGTGTCAATCTTCTGATCCCACTGCGTGATCCCAAGTTCCGTCAGATTACTCTCCACCTGCCAGCTCTCCGCATCTGCATCCTGAAGTGCATAGGAGCGGATATCCATTCCCTCCGGAAATGTCGGATTCTGCGGAACAAAAGCAATCTTCAGACCATTCTGACGAACAACCTGCCCCTCATCCGGCACTTCCTCTCCCGCAACCACCTTCAAAAGAGTTGACTTTCCGGTTCCATTAATTCCAACGATCCCGATCTTATCCCCCTGCTGAACACCAAACGATGCATCATCAAAAATCACTTTCTCCCCATATATTTTAGAAATATGTTCTATATTAATTAAGTTCATTCTTTTCCCTGCTTTCTGTTTTTCTGCATTTTTATCAATCACATCGCCATTCCAGTATAACAGATATTTCAGACACTGAAAATCTTAAAAATTTTTAAATTCATATTTGAAAGGGTTGAGAAAACACGGAAAACGTTATAACATAGTGAGATACATGCAATGACATGGTTTCAAATAGAAAGTGAGGTAAATGATATGAGCCCGAAGAATGATTTCTCAGACATTTTCGATGATGATTTTGAAGTTACATATGAAGAAGATCCGGAAATCAATTTTCATACTTCTGAAGATACAAAACAAATAAACAGACCTGATTCTAACACGGAGACGATCGTTATGAACGCAGACGATTACCGAGATAACTTTAACGATTCCGAAGACAGCCAGTTCGAAGAAGTACTTCCTGAATATGACGATGATTATGAAGAGGATGCAGATTACGAGGATGATTATTATGAGGATGATTATAACACTCCTAACAAACGATCAAATCGCAACAATCCTTATAATGATTCATATAATGATCGCGACTACGACAGACGCTCCTCCGGCAGGAAACGTTCCGGTGGCGGAGTAAAACTTGCCGCACCGATCAAAAAAGGCGGAAAGGCATTATCAAGGCTCACAAGCACATTGCTTCAGCAGCTTTCTATTGTGTTAATTCTGGCCACAACAGCATTTGTACTTTACAACTTTTACCGTGCAAGCACACCGTACGGAGATATCCAGGAGGCAATCCAGACACAGAAGATTTCCCAGACTCTGGCCGCTTACTTATGTGTAGCTGCCCTCTTCCTGTTCTTCGAATTCATCTCCCTTCTCTGGTCAATGACACGCGTCCGCGTACGTGACGGAGTCTCCAGCTGGAGAGAAGATACCGGAAGAGGCCTGTGGTCTTTTATCCTTGTATTTGCGGTTTCCTATGCCGCATTCCTCTTCAGCCCGTTGCTCCCTGATTCACCGGAAGTGATCTACGGAGTGAAAGGAGCTCTTGATGTATACGGTTCCCTCCACAATGTATTGTTTGGACTGTGTGCAGCTGGAGTCATCTCCTGCCTGATCAGAAAATACAAAAGTTCCAATTAGAACACAATATTCCCTTTACAAAAAGTGCACCCGGCAATGAAATCGATCACGAAATCATTGCCGGATGCACTTTTAAAATTTACGGGCCAGTCTCAAAAAATGCGATGTATTAATCCAAAATGATCAGCGCCATAAATACAAGATCTGTATCCCCTGTATTCGTCAGTCCGTGTCCCATTCCATCCGGTGTAAATGTCACATCTCCTGCTTTCACCGGGCGGATACGTCCATTGTCATCATAATTTCCTTCCCCGCGAAGGATATAATATGTCTCGCTCTCGTTGTGATGCTCATGATATCCAAGAGAACATCCCGGTTCCAGTGTGACTTCTGCATACATCTTGCACTTTCCGTTTAATTCTTTCTCTTCCAGAATGTGCTTGATGATAACGTGTCCCTTTCCACCAGCCATGTTTTCTTTTCTCTCAACTCTTAATTCACTCATCTTCAATTCCTCCTAAAACATTTTTATTGTAAAGCTTATTTGCTACAATACGTTTTTTATCTGACATTTATTTCATATAGATCAATTCATACTCTCTTGTTCCAAGACCGATCTTCTCTGCATGTGCCAGACAAGTCTTGTACTCTGAATTCGGTGTCGTATTCTCAAAATGATCATGATGATCGCAGAAATTCTCTTCTTCCATACGATCTGCAAGCTGGCTGTGCGGCAACGGTGTTGCGCTAAGACAGACATCTGCACACGCCTGATCCAGTGCCAGCGGATCAAAAGAGGCAAACATACCGATATTCGGAAGGATCGGTGCATCATTCTCCGGATGACAGTCACAGTTCGGTGATACGTCAACGATCAGTGAAATATGGAAGTTCGGTCTTCCATCCACAACCGCCTTTGTATACTCTGCCATCTTGCAGTTCAATACCTTTGTCGCCGCACTGTCCATAAATGAAATTGCATCAAAGTTACATGCCCCAATACATCTTCCACATCCGACACAATGTTCAAGATCAATAGACATCTTTCTTGCATCAGCATCATAAATCAGGCCATCATTCGCACACTCTCTCAGACAGCTCTTACATCCTCTGCAGGCTTCCTGATCGATCGTCGGCTTACCAACAGAATGCTGATCCTTCTTACCGGCTTTGGAACCACATCCCATTCCGATATTCTTGATCGTACCACCGAAACCTGTCGTCTCATGCCCTTTAAAATGCGTCAGACTGATAAATACATCCGCATCCATCACGGCACGTCCGATCTTCGCTTTCTCTATGTACTCTCCTCCCTGTACTGGAACTTCAATATCATCCGTTCCCTTCAGGCCATCTCCGATAATCACCGGACATCCGACACTCAACGGTGTAAATCCATTCTCCCATGCACAGTAAAGATGCTCCAGTGCGTTCTTTCTACTGCCCGGATATAGTGTATTACAATCTGTGAGAAATGGCTTTCCTCCAAGCTCCTTCACGACATCTGCAACCGCCTTGGCATAATTCGGACGGAGATAACTGATATTCCCCATCTCTCCAAAATGCATCTTAATCGCCACAAATTTATTCTCCATGTCAATCTCACTGATTCCTGCTTTCTTCATCAGACGTTTCAGCTTCGTTGGAAGACCTTCGCCAAGCTTCGCCCGGAAATCAGTATAATACACCCTTGCTTTTTCCATGATGTAAACCTCCTGTTGTAAATTCTGACAGCTTAACCCTGCATTCTTATCATACACTATAAATCTGACTCTTCCAATCATTTTTAGAAAAATAATAAAGTGGACATCCCCTTGACGATACGGTATACTCAAATTATCAATTCCGAACTCAGCAGCAGTTCGATCACTCTGAAGGAGATGTAATGATACAATGAATCATCTGGCTGTTACCTCAATACTCACTGTTGTAGCACATATCATCTGGTTTGCTTCTATGACAGAACGAAAATATCCGATCAAAAAAACGGTTCTGCTCTATGGACTTTACGCTATATTCTTCACTGTATGGGCCATACTTGCATATTCCCTGCTTGGCAAAGACTCTCCGTATGTGATTCCATTTTCATTTGTCGGAACCATCCTGCCAGCAATTCTACTTTTCCTATATACTTCATCTGATAGTTTCAGCAAAAAAATATTTTTGATCGTTACTTATGCAAATTTGTTCTGCATCATCATTTGCCTTTCTATTTTAATCTGTGATGGATTATTTCCGGATTTATCCATTGTAAAACAGATGTACATACGAAGCTTGGTGCGAATACTGTTGAATGTTCCTGCAGTCCTGCTGTATCTGTGGTTTGCGCGTCCTTATATGCGTACAGTGCCCGGAGACAGAAAACGGACCTGGTACTCTATTTCCCTCGTGTCCTTTCTGTTTTTAACCGTGTTTGCAACGCTTATCAACTTCCTCATGCGTGATGGTCATACCGCCGAACAGATGATCCTGTTTATCACAACCATGATGATTTATTGTGCAGTACTGTGGATTGTATTTGGCACGATCCAACACATGAATGCCGAAGTGAAGATGGAACTGATCACTCAAAATGTACAATACCTGCAAGGACAGCTTGCCATGGCCAAAGAACATGCATCAACCGCCAAAGCCATGCGCCATGATTTTCGACATCACATGCAAAACATTGACCTGCTTCTGAAACAACAGAAGCCACAAGAAGCGATACATTATATAGAAGAATTTATCCAAAGCCTGGATGCGGCAAGTCAGATTGATTTTTGCCCACATATTACAGTCAATGCCATTTTAAACAATTTTTATAATCAAGCACAGAAAGAAGGAATTGCGATCTCTATAACTGCCGACACACCGGAGCATATAACAATTGCAGATATGGATTTTGTTGCGATTCTTTCAAATCTTCTGGAAAATGCAGTAAACGGATGTATCGAATGCGGTTCCCGGGATGAGATCACAGTAAATCTCCGTATGAAAAAGGAGAAACTTGTGATCGTGTGCAGTAACCCTTGTAAAACGGACCTTGTGATCGAAAATGATATCATCAAGCCAAAAGGAACCGGGATAGAAAGTATCCTGATGGCTATTGATAAATACGATGGAAATATCCGTTATCAGATGGAAGACGGTATTTTGACAGCATGCGTCATCCTTAACTGCTGATCTTTGCAGAAAATCAGATCACTATTTCACGCAGAAAAAACATGGTTTCACGAAAGGAACACGTTTTTTCTGCATTTTTCTTTTATACTTACACATAATAAAACATTCTTTGGATCGTTAATCATTGTGACCCAAATTTATGAAGAAAGGATCTGATTTAAATGATGAACTCAAATGTACAGGCTGCTATGCCAAAATTCGCCGGATTATCCCATGTATGTATTTTCGTGGATGATATGATGGAGGCGGTTGACTATTACCAGAAACTGTTGGGCGTTGTACCGGATCATTACCTGTCCCACTGGAGAAACGAAGGTTTCTTTAAAGCCGGCGGATTTGTCAAAGAAGCTGCCGACGGCAATGTCTCTATCGCTTTTGTAAATGTACCGGGCACAAAACTGACACTGGAACTCATGCAGTACCATTCACCGGAAGGACGAAAAGAACCTGTCTTCTTCGCTGCCAACGATGTCAGCGGCGCACGTCATGTAGCACTGAAAATCACGAACATCGACGAAGCATTTTTACATATTAAATCCATGCCGGATACACGACTGATCAATGAGACTGACGATTATCAAGTATTCCAGATCAGCGAGACCTATCCGGATGAAGTTCATTTCTTCGATCAGGATATGAAAGAAATGGATGAAAGGAAACAGCAGACAGCTAAAATCCTCAGTGAAGTGCGCTATTTCTACTTTATTGACAAATACGGTCTCCAATGGGAGTTCGAGCAGGGACATACTGATATCGGTGATTAAGTGAAAATGGAACAGGAGTCGGTTTGCGTTACCCGTGTTGTACGCAGCGACTCCTGTTTTTTGTTTATCTTATTATTTTTTCTTTACCAGGCAACGCTTTTTATAAATTCCGTTCTATTCCATTTTTTAGAACTATCCTCAAACCACTTAGAAACTTCTGTCTCGAAAAATTGTTTGTACCTGCGAAAATGCTTTCCTTTGCAATTTTCAGACAGCCAGTAATAACAGCAAGTTTTTTGAAGCGAACGCATTACTTCGATCTTCCCCGCTCGTACATACCGAATGTCACCAAACTTCTTTTTTTCTTCTGCATTCAGCGCAGGGCTTTCCATCAGATATTCATGCTTCTTAAAAAGCTCTCCGACTTCATAATTGTTTAATGTAAACCAAACTCTTTCAATAGTTTTCTCTGATATTCTTTGTCAGCCGCCGCTTTTGTAATGTCTTCTGTACGTCCAAGTTTTGACAGTTCTAGAATTAATTGATTGATTTCTGCTCTTCCTTCTTCTATCCCAATCTTACGTCCATTCTCAATTCCTCGTCTTTCTGCGGTTAACATTCCTATATTGTAATCTCTGATTGCTCTTTGTCTTGTCTCGTATTCTAACCTCTTCTTTTCATCTGCGCTTAATTTATCCAATACGTCATATGCTTCTTCCAATTCAGAATTTTTCTTTGCCATTTTTTCAAAATCCTTTCTGGTTTTTCCTCCAAGAAAGCGCATCCACTGCAACAGGCTTGTCTCATTTTTCTCTTCCGGCGGAAGTTTTGACAATTCTAAGATATGCATTTCTTTCATAGAATTCTCCTCTCTTCTGTGGGATGAATGATTGCCTGAAGAAAAGAATTCTAAAGTTATATTTATCTTAACACAAGATAGTTTTCTATGGAAGTAACTATCCCTTAAAATCAGATATTTGAAAAAACAAACTTCCTCAATCACATAATCTTCAAACAATATTCATCTTTTGGGTTTGTCATCGGATTATCTGCCCGGAATTCTGAGCTTATTGAATAATTACCGATTTGGTTCATAGATCTTTTTGCAGTTCATCAGAATGATAACTGCGTGGTATTAGATTAACATGAGAATTCTATTATTGCAAGCTGAATTTTTTATGCTCTGATATTTTTTGCAATCTCAAAATAGCTGCTCCATATAGCATATTTCTCTGCTTACAGTAGATCCAATTTTCACTCATCCGAATCAATCTGCCACGGCGCATCTGAATAGCCATCGACTTTTTCATCGTTTGCTATGACACACGCTGCAACTTTCTCATCGTCTAACAGCACATACAGTTGTCCTGTATTAATGCTGTCTATAATTGTTAGACTATTAAGAAAAACTGGTAGTTCGGACTCCATCGATGAGATGGGGCGGATAATAACCACAGATAATGAGGAGGACACACAAAATGAAAGCACATAAATATTGGTCACTCGGCGCACTTGGCTGCATGGCAGGATGCTTCTACACGGGCTGCAAGAAACTGACGCAGGCTCACAAGTATTTTGCTTGTGGCTCTCTGGTCTGCATGGGCATGGCAATCTACTCAGGCCACAAAATTGCACCGAAGAAGAAAAAAGCTGAAAAGCCTGAAAAATAAAAACACACGCCCTCGCCATAACAAGCGAGGGCTTTTTTGAACTCCATGAGTTCACTTTATTTCCGTCATAAACTATACACTTCCATCATGAGCCGAATTCTGACTTTCAGGCCTTCCTCAAAAGCGGTCTTTTCCCATGCACAACACACCGTTCCCTGTCGGTCCATGATCTTTTCCCAGAGCGGAATCTTATCTCCGACGTAGTCATCTACCAGCCTATCCATACCATCCAAGCCACACAGCCACTCTTCCAGTTCCTTTTCCTTGGCCTTTGCTGCTTTCCCGGCAACTGTGTTTTTCTCTACTGGATTATTCTCCGTGTAATGCTCGTAGATCAGATCCAGCAGGTTCTCCACCGGCGGATAATACTCCGGCTCCGTTTTATTAATGTACTTCTCCAGCATTTCCTTCAATTTTTCTATAATGCTACCATCCTTCCCAACTGAGATTCACATCCTCAGTTACGGCACATATTACCGCACACTTCTGTACATAGCAACCTATTTTTTGCGGTCTTTGGGACGACCCATCTTCTCCTTTACCTTGTCCGGCACATCGATCAGTCCGAACCGATAGAACATTCCGTATATGTAGGTCACTCCCCGGATATCGCCCAAAGCTTTCGGGCGGTCTACTACCTCCCCTTTTATATTTCCCAGTGCCAAAATTATAGAACTCCACGCCAGGCTTTTACTCTTCTCTCGGCGGTCGATCCACAGTTCTTTTGTATACTCGCCATTCCTGCCTTTTTTAATTTCGTAAGAGAATGGTAAGCCAGAGTAGGTTTTGAATTTCACTCCAGCATAGGTCAGAACCACACCCCAGAAGTTTTCTTCTGTCGGATCAGCCCTCCACCGCTTCATTGTTCTATATCTCCGCTGCCGCTCTGCCCCAACACTGATCTTTTCTTTCTCTGTACTTGGGAAGTACACACCTTTCTGATATGGTAGGTACGAGGTGACGGAAGCTTTGGAAAGGTCAAGGGTGTTTGCCGTTGAGAGTATGGAGGTTTTGTAGTCTTGTGTTTCTCTATATTCTTCAAAAGTATCCTGTACCTTCTCCGCCACTTCCGATTCATACACACCTGCCGTGATGAGCAGCTTCCGTACCTTGATGGGGTTTAGAGCTAGAGCATCAGCGATGGATTGGAGGGAGCAGTCTTCCTCATAAAGCGCCACTGCACTTTCCATCTGCTCTTTCAGATTTTTCCCGGCATCGTACTCCGGCTTCAGCTTCTTCCTGCCTCCACCAGGCTTTCTGGCTTTATATGCTCTTTTCTCTCCCATGATTATTCGTGCAGCTCCAGCGGCAGTCCATCCGGGTCGTGGAAGAAAGTCATCTTCTTGCCGGTGTAATCATCCACGCGGATTGGCTCACATTCAATCCCTACCTCCGCCAGCTCATTCACCGTCTGTTCCACGCTATCAACGCAAAACGCAAGGTGACGTAGACCACAGGCCTCCGGGCGATTCACACGCTTCGGCGGATTTTCCTCAGCAAAAATCTCCAGTTCTGTGTGCTCATTGACACGAAGATCCAGCTTCCAGTCCTTACGCTCTGGACGGTAGTTCTCTCTGATAACAGAGAATCCCAGTTTGTTCACATAGAAATCCTTAGCAGCTTCGTAGTCAGATACGATGATTGCAATATGATGTATTTTTGATAAATTCATTTTCTCACGCTCCATTCCTTTTATTTCTATTCAATTCTTATTTTCGTTATAAACTATATAGCGGCCTTCAAAAATTACCGTGTGAACTCCTGGAGTTCAGTTTGTCCACACGGCATTCATTTTTTCTTGGGTTATTTTATTTCAGCTTTTCCAGAATCTCGTCCGCACTCATACCGCTTGCCAGCAGCTTCTTCAGCACAGCCTCCGCTTCGGTCTTCTTAGCTTCTTCAGCAGCCTTAGCATCTGCCTTTACCTTCTTCGCTTCCAGAGATGCCACTTCTTTTTCGGCCTTCTTCAGAGCAGTCTTCTTCTCTTTCAATGTGTTCTTCTGCTCTTCAATCGCTTTCTGGATGGATGCAATCTCAATATTCAGAGACACAATAGTCTCCTGCTTCTCCGCAATCTAGGTTGCGTAGCCTTTGGTGATATTGGTTTTAGGACGGTTTTTGCTGCCTTTCATTCTGGGTATGGTGATAACCTCTTTCCTTTTATAGTTGTTTAAGTATAGCACTGTGTTAGAATGAGGGCAATATACTATTATTGTTCACTATCATCTACCAACAGGGAAACCGCCTTATTGTAGACCTGTATTCCAATCTTACTTTCAACCAAACCGCATAAAACGCCAATTACAAGTGCAGGCTTGATATCTGTAAAAGCCTTGGAAATATCTACATTTCCAATTTTTACATCTATAAGACCAACATTCATTAATAGTGCAAAAATCAACGAAGCAACTGCAATATAAATCAGACGGATAACTGGCGTCATTTTGTCTTTTTCCAATGAAGCAAGATCCTCAAATTCTATTTCAAATTTTCTTGCACCAAATGAAACCCATGTTCCTGTTAAGGCACCAATTATAATACATAATACTGAAATACATCCTATCCATCTTGTAAAATAGAAACATATTCCTAGCACTACACTTGCTATTGCTCCAATAATTAAGGCATCTATCCCTAAATATTTCATATAGTGGTTCTTGATACGTTTTCCTTCTACAAGAACTATTTCATCTTTCAACTTCATTAATGCAAATTCTGCTGTTTCTGTCTGTGCCGGATTTGCCACAAGTCCAACCTGAGACAAGGAAAGTAGCTTATCAAAATACTTTTTCTTAGTTTGTTTATCCGTATTTTCTAATGCTTTAATGATATTGCAGGCAGATTCTGCTTTTACATACAGCTCTTGTTGATCCTTTGGAATAACACTATCCATAGTTGAATTAACTTGGAAACTGATATCAAATTCCTCTTCTTCATTTTCACATACAA
This sequence comes from Ruminococcus sp. OM04-4AA, assembly GCF_003462585.1. Taxonomy (NCBI): domain Bacteria; kingdom Bacillati; phylum Bacillota; class Clostridia; order Eubacteriales; family Oscillospiraceae; genus Ruminococcus; species Ruminococcus sp. OM04-4AA. The sequence goes on from NZ_QTZH01000009.1 coordinate 67,643, forward strand.
GAAAATGTCCTTCCATTATAACGGTCTCCCACAGGTTTTACACACATCTCCCGACATCTGTAAGGAGAATTCGATTGTATCAATTACTTTACTTAACGACTGAAGTTCCATCAATAAATGAAGTTCGTCCTCTGTTTTATTTTCTTTTTCTATTAGCTGAGCTTTTAGTTTTCTTAATTCTCTATAATCCATCATAACTCCCTCCCACAAGTAGGGCACACTCTCGTTGACATCGAAAGGCTATGCTTCAGAAATACGGGTGTATTATCGAGAGTCTCAAGTTCAGCTTGGATTTTTTCTCGATCAATTCTTATATTTGATTCTCCTGCCCGGAGGTCATTTAAAAGTTTTTTCAACTCTGGTGATAACATATGTTCATCTTCTTTCAATTTAACATAAAAATCTATCACATCTTCGCCGATCATAATAGATCGTTGCCTGCTGCCCACCACGGAGAGGTGTGTGATATTATTCGAGCAGCGTAGGGAGCTACCGCTCCCAGTATATCACATTCCACTAGCTTTCGCTACCTTGAATGGACAGACTTTCAAACACTGATAGCACCGCACGCACTTACTTTCATCAATCTGTGGATATTCAAATCCCTCTCCGTCCTCTACCATAGAAATAGCTTCTTTCGGACAGATGGCATAACAAGCTGTACATCCACAGCATTCTTCTTTTCTTTTATATAGTACTGGTAATTCTTTTTCCATTTTTCTCATCTTCACCTTTACTGTTAGCCAAACAACTCTCTAACTAAACGACTATTCTTTATTCTATTGGCACTAATAATCACCGCCAATACAACAGTTCCAACTAAACTTGCTATAAATCCTGTAAATCCATATGATGGTTCTTTCCCATCAATTAAACCCCAGAGGAAAAAAATTATCATATGTGCATAAAAGACGACTGTACTCATTCGTCTTAAAAAATGACTCTGTGCATCAGTCACTTTTTTAACTTTAAGATTCTGAACAAAGATAAAAAAAGCCACACAAACGCTAAGTCGCAAAAATACATTGTCAATAAAAACATCAAATATAAAAAGAGTCACAAATATAATGCACGAATATCTGACCATAGCATTATTAATCCACTTGCTATACTTCTGTATTAATGCTCCTATAAGCATTAGATATATTCCAGAAAACACTCTTCCTTCAGAAAAGGTTTTTGCTAAACACACTGCAAGCAATCTACTGAACCCGTGAAAAGAATTCTGATTAATGACCAGATAATCAGTGCCTTTCGATATTATAAAGGAAATACTAATAGCCCAAATAACCCTAGATGTCTGAAATCCATTTCTGATAAGGAAATAAAATACAATAGATGCATATATAGCTGCCAGCAAATACCAAAGCGGATAAGAAAAATAGTTTTGTCCTTGGAACAAAATATTTCTAATATATAAAATACCGGATTTGAATATACCATATTTATCAACAGAGAAAAAGCCGTAGAACGCAAGAGGAAGGTATAGTATACTCCAAATAAAATAAGCCCTTAACATTTTCAGTATTTGTTTTTTTGCCTTTTTCTTGTTATATTCACAGTCATATGGCAAAATTAATTTTCCAAATACCAGGTATCCTGTCGACATAAAAAAGAATGGAACGGATAATGCCACAGTCGTTTCATATAAATTTTTCCCAATTCCATCTACACTTTGCAGCGGCTGTGTATGAATAGCAACGACACATATTGCCATTAAAAACTTTACGACATCAATTGCTCTGCTCTGCTCTGCTCTGCTCTGCTCTGCTCTGCTCTGCTCTGCTCTCAAGATTGTATTTCTCCCTTTATTTCTTGTCAATCATGTCAAATGTGAAAAGCATCCCATAACCGGAGACATTTTTTACATTACTGTACCCCCCCCCGTTATTTTTACGCAATAATGCGTTTCTTAATATGTTTTTCACTTTTTGTTTTAGTGGTATTTTTGCGTCTGCTGCATACTTTTTTTCCATTTTAATAAATTCTTTCTTTTCAAGATCTGAAAAGAACTTATTACGCTCTTTTGGTCTTGGGGCCGAAGTTATTTCCGATGGATTATATTTAATTGCTGCATTATAATCCACCTTTTTATAACATAGCTTTTCTTGAATAGTATCAAACAAACTTTGTCCTCTCTGGCTTCTGATAATTACAAGTGACACACCTTTATTATCATTCATTTCTGGTGCAACAAAATTTATTCCCCAGAAATCTGCTAGAGTCAAATCCGCACATCTTACCAGTTTTGCTTCACACTCGTAACAAGAAGGTCTTAAACAATAATTTCGCAAAAACATTCTCATGAAAGAATCTTGACTACTAGGAATATATACTTTCTTTTTGTCGTGCTGAATTTCTTCCATTCCAAAATTCTTCCATCCTTGATCCTTACATCGAAAATTCACGCCAATAATTTTTGCATTATTTATAGTCTCTATATGTTCAAGATAATGTCTCCACAATTTTGGAGATGGAACACCGTGACATACCATATCGATGCAATATAGATTCTCATAGTCTTTTCCAAGGTATTTTTTTAGACCGTTATTCTGACATCCTGTACCAGAAAATAATACAATTCTTCCACTATTCAAATCGTTTTTGACAGACTTATAGGCTTGACCAACCTTAGCTTGAATATACTTAGAGCCACGTAATAGGTGTAACTGCTCGATATTATCAACACGAACAAATTCTGCCCCTTTGCAGTCATCGGTCATCGTAACTCCATATACAATTCCACTGAGGGACAATATTTTTTCTGCGATCAATGAAAATATCGCTCCCGATGAACTTTGTTTACGAATCAAATCATCAAACGCATATGCCGCATATGTATTTAAAATCTTATTTGACATCACTTTTCTCCTAAAATTAGGCCGCTTAACCTAAATTTCCTTTTTGTCATCTTATCAACCAGCTTCACACACTCTTTGAACTCTCTCAAGCGGTGATATAAACCCCAAAACACAGCATTTGGAATCAAACAGCTTATGAGTCCTCTTATTACCAATGTTAGCCAAAGATTTGAAAAAGATATGCGATTGCAAATTAAATACGTAATCACACCTACCAATGCTACTCCAGCAACATATCGGCCTAAGTTTATTAAAAATCCGCTTAAATACTTTTTATCAAATACCGTAGTAAAAAGATTATGTAAGAGCCATGGCATACCTACAAACAAGGTTGCAAACACAGTTGAAAGAAGAATACCATAAATCCCCCAAAAGTTAACCATAAGAAGATTGAGACAAAGGTTTGTCAGTGCGACAACAAGTGGGCGGAATCTATCTTCATGCCAAATTCCAGAAGCATCTTTATAGGTATTAAAGAGTTTATTTATCTCCTGGATATAGAAGTAAACGCAAAAACATACTACCGCGCCCATGCTAAGCATTAAATCTTTGCCAACCCATAACTCCATAAACGGTTGATATAGATTAAGGAAACAACAAAGGCACATTCCGGATATCCATGAAATTAAAAAAGTAAATTTTTTTAGATCATTGTAGTTTTTCTCTGCGGTTTCCACAATAATACTGTTTCCGATTCCAGCTGTACACGAGGTAAAAACAACAGCTATAAATTCCATAACAGAGCTCAAAATGTAAAAATAATTTTGATATATTGCTAATGCTGTCAACCCAAGAAACGCTGAGATGACAATTGTATCAGCCGAGTCGACAACTACGAATCCAATTTTTGATGTAAATAAATCTCTTATCTTGTGATTAATCTGTTGGATTTCATCTTTATCCAGATTTCCTTCAGGATTGTATCTTGGATACATTTTATCTACAACAATCGCTGTGGAAATATTTGTTATTATTTGGGTTGCCAATATAGCAAGAACATAATAATAATAATTATGAGAAAGTACTAAAATCAATATCTGAATCGCATACTGAAACGTATTTGTAACAAGTGTTATTTTGCTAACAACATCTACTCTCTGATGCGCTTGAAGGAGACTATTTTTGTAAGCAAATAGCCAATACGAAAGCACTGTTGCAGCTAAATTCATCAAATATAGAATATAAATATTCAAACCACTTGGAACGTCACCACTTATTAGCTTTGGAACAAACGGAGTTAAAACAAGACCTACGCCACCAATAACAAAGCCAATTACTCTATAATATAACCTATAAAGTTTCATCAATGCACAAATTTTTTTTGTATCATCTTCTGCTATGGGCTTATACATGCTGTAAACCATAGCAGATCCACTCCTAGTTCTGCCAAATTCAAAACTTGCAACACTGATGTAAACAAGCTATTTAGTCCAAGATATTGAACCCCCATGAAATATATCATGGCAGTACGCATCAAAAACGGAACTGCAATTTGATAAATTTTCAAAATTATTCCAAATAGAATATTTCTACTTGCATTTTTTGTTCTCTCTATCTTCATATTAACCCACGCTATCCCCACAGCTTTGAATCGCTTCATTCAAATATTTTAGGCTGTGGACTTTTTCTTTCTGAATTGCTAATCTAGCATTTGTATAATCAACTTGTAACAACATCTTTTCATCCAATGCAGAAGCTCTTCGATCATTTAAGCCACACATCTCCAGTAACGAAGAGAGCCTTGAGCCCATCTTTTTGCCGCTTCCATGTCTGTCGTACACAACAAATGGCTTTTCATATATTATTGAAAAAACAGTAGCATGAAAAGAATCTGTCAAAACCATCTTGGCTTTGCTAATAAGACCAACAAATTCATCTGGCCCTACTGTATAGTAAGGCGTATTATAATCTTGCAAGTTTATTACTGCGCTATCTGTCAATTTAGCATATCGATATATTACTTTTTCTACTTCTCGCGTTCTTCCGCCCAAAAAATAAGTTAAAATATAGTTCTTCCCATTTATTTTTGTTGGCATTTTTTTAATTTTATCCCATTCTGCTCTTTCCAGTAGCATTGTTGGATCAAGTACTTTATGACAAGTGATTCCGATAGTATTTTTAACAATATCAACAGCCTTATCTTCTCTGACTGAAAGTGCCTTAAAATCTATAAGTCCAGCTTTATATTTATCAACCCATTTTTCTGGAATTTTATCAACTCCAAAGCTCGCAGCATATGAAATACGTTTAGTCGGAGAACAAAATCTTAAAAACATTCTGTCATAAGTATATTTTGCCCAATCTGGATTCCATACCTGATCACTTCCAACTATAAAGCAATGATACTCATCATCAGATACGCTACTAAATTCTCCTGCATTGACAGGAAATGTATTTACATACTTTTTGTCAAAGTCTAGAAAATTTTTTAGCCTTCGTATCTTTTTCATCCTATCTGTGAATTTGATGCCATCTTTCTTTATAATCGTCTTAACCGAAGTTTTAAGGAGATTAGGTCGGAAATCAACCAATGAAACAACATCATATCCTTGACTCGTAATAATTCTCTCTAATGCATAATTCTGTAACCTATTTCCATAATTATTAAAATCACTCAATGTTACGATAGCTATCTTCTTCATTGGTCACCCCATCCTATTTCTAAAAAATATTACTTTTCAACGATTGAGATACTATAGCTTATGCCTTCGTACCCCCCCCCATTTTTCAAATGACTATTTATTCTGTCAAGCTGTTTTAATACCACAACTTTGGGATGACACATGAAAAAACTCAAATCAAACCTTTTGCCCTTCTGCAGTAAAGTAATAAATTTATCTCTCTTAACAGCTGGCTTCGATGGATGTTTTAATTGATGATTTGATGCTACAGCACTTTCTAAATCAACGGCCTCCAAAGTCATTTTAGACTGTTCCAATAAATCCATTCCTTTTTCTGTCTGACAAAGAACTAACGAGATTCCTTTTTTTTCTTCTTCCTTGATGTCACTTCCCCAAGAATCACCAATACTAATATCTGACACTCTTTCTAATCTAGCATACTTGCAGCGATAGCATTATCCGTGTAATCCATGCAGGTTAAAAAAGCATACGTATATAAATCTTGTACACCGACAGGTTCAAGCCTTATCCTTTTTCCTTTTAATGCAAAATTAGTTTTACTTCTGAATTCTATATTTCCAATTTGCTTAATATTATATCCCTTTTCATTCAAAAAGCGTTCAAGCAACATAGGTGACGGAGAGCCATGACAAATTAAATCAATCGTGTATAACTTCTCTTCATATCGTTTACCTACAAATCTCTTGACCGCTGCTACTTGACATGGTAATCCAATAAATAAAATTTTTTTACCTGACTGCAATAATTGCTTAATTTTTTTATAAATTCCTTTAGGATTGCTTTTCACATACTTTGAGCCTGAAAATCTTGCAAGTTTGTTTATGTCATCCTCAAAGTCAAACACAAATTCACCTTGTGAAAAACAACAGCTGCAGAGAATGCCTCCATTTCCACAAAACTTCTTGCGATAGCCGCAGCTGCTCCACCTGAAGAACTTTTTTTTCTTATATTTACATCTGATGCCCATCCCTGCTTCCATATTATAGGTTTCGACACATCTACATTATTGTTAACCTGACAAACGTTTCTGCACGCATTACAATTAATACACCGTTTTTCATCAATAATAGCATTATATGATTTTATGGAATCTTTAATATTAATTGCATTTTTTGAGCAAACTTCCAAACAAGCCATGCATCCTGCACACTGGTCTTTTTCACATACAGTCACCATATTATTTTCCTCTTTAACGTACTGTTCTTGCCTCCAAATATAAATCAATCACCCTTTTATATTGTCTTAAGGATATATGAAATATTGGCAGTTTATGTATACTATCATGAAACATATCCCATAATTCTTTTCTGAATAATGTTACTCCTACATCCTGCAGTCCTTTTGTCCAAATCAGAAATGACAGTGCATATATTGTCTTTTTATAATTCATATAAACCAAGCAAGATGGACAGTTATCTTCAACGATTTTACTTTGTTCTTTTACGCCCCAAAGCCACATCTTCAAAATGGAAAAAGATCTTTTAGACGATGCCGAATCAATTCTTTCGAGATAATGATATCCATTGCTTTGAAATACAACAAGTTTTTCTGCTCTGCAATATAACCGGCAAAGCATAAGGGCATCCTCACCTATTTTAAGCTGTTCAAATCTCAACTCATTATAAAGTGCTCTTTTTACCAAAGTGCTCCACAAATAAGCTGTGAGGTTGCCCATCAAGTACTCTTGAACAATTTTCTCTCTACTATGTATGTATTTTATTTGTTTTTTGTATTGTTTCAATGCAATTGAGATATCAGCATTATATTCCTTTACAGCGTCATACAATTTTTCTATATACTCCGGCTCAATTGAATCATCGCTATCTACCCAAGCTATGAATTCTCCTGATGCCTCAGATAGTCCCTTATTTCTCGCTGATGCCACGCCGCCATTATTCTGATGAAAGACTTTTATTCGGTTATCTTGTAAGGCAAATTTTTCACAAATGCTTAAAGAATTATCGTTTGATCCATCATCTACAAGAATAATTTCAAGATTTCTATAAGTTTGTCCTACAACACTCGTTATGCAATTTTTTAGATATTTTTCTGCATTATATAATGGAATAATAACGCTTATCAAATTTTTATCATTTTCCGTCATTCTTCCAATCCCTCCCTGTGCAACTTTCTTTTTGCAAATACTATTCCCCAATACACAGCCATATAATTAATAACTGTTGACTCAATAAAGAAATAGCTGAAAGTTGCAAAAAAGATTGTAACTATCATTGAAAATGAATATATTGCAAGCTGTTCCGTATGCTCTCTAAACTGATAGTACCATTCTTTAAAGAGCATTGCGATAAATGCTATTAACAGAAATAGACCAAAATATCCATAATCATGTAAAGTCTCTATAAAATCATTATGTGCCTTAATTCTAACATCACTATATATGGTAACCGTTTGAAAAACTGAATTAATACCGTGTCCAAATATTTTTCTCTTTAAATCGCTATTTGAAAAACTTGCAAGTACCTTTGCCCAAACAATATTTCGTCCAGATCCACCGTCTGAACTCAATTCACTAAATCTGCCTAAAACATCAATTCCAAACCTACTCAATACAAGTACGAGAAACGCTATAACAATCAATCCCAAGATGGTAATTTTAACAATTCGCTCCAATCTCTTTTTAATAGGTTTCTTCGATTTACCATCCGTTAAATAAAAGACTGCAAATCCGATACTGGCCGCCAACATTCCTGTTCGTTTGGTTGTTGCGGCAATAACAATCAATGAACAAAGAATAGGTAAATAGCGACTTTTATACTCTGTTGCCTGTAAAAGTAACGGTACAATTGTCAATACTAGATAGGTAGAAAAAATTACTGACCCATTTAGACCTGCACCAGACAGATGTATAGCAATCAGGGGAAATGATAATCCTATAAGAATTGCATACAAAAAATACAGCATCTTCTTACTAACTGGAAATTCACCATAGTACAATACCGAATAATAGCTTGCAGCGCAAATCGGAATCCACATCAATGTTTGAGATATTAGAGTATGATATATTTCCTGATAATTCATTCTTGCAGTTATTATAGGGAAAACAAAAAGTAATAATAAAACAACGCCAAGACCTAATGGCATTTTTAGGTATCTATGCAACTTGAATACGGCAATAATAAATATTGCCAAGATCATTGTTGCTGTGCCTATAATATACCTCTTCTCTAGGAAACTTGAATCCATACCACTTATATAATACAACATTGTCATTGAATGATATACTGTTATCATTATCAGTAACAATGTAACCATTACCTTTTTAGGTGAAACTTTCCAACTCACTTTATATTCTCCTAAATATTACTTTTTAGATACTCCAATGT
>NZ_QTZH01000090.1:0-5138 GCF_003462585.1 Ruminococcus sp. OM04-4AA
CTTGTATAGTTTATTCCAAAAAGCTTCTTCTTTTTCAGCATTAAAATCAGTAGTCTTTACGGTAAAATAATTTGCATCATAATATTCTTCTAACAAATGTTCATTTGTAAATAGGTTATTATGAATACTACTAATATTAGTGGTAATTGTAAAAACAGCGGCTACCCCTGCTATAAATTTTAACGAATAAATTAAAAAATCCACTCCTCTTTTGTGTGTTGCATTTGCGAATGCCTTTCTAATATCAAAAAAGCAAAAAGAACAATATGGAATAGTGGAAAGAATAATTCCAATGGAATATAAAATTGTGACGAGTCTATTCTCATATGCTCCCGATATATAATTTGACAGCAATATTTTTGCAACAATAAATAATGCAATGTCAAAAGTTACATCGAATAAAGCAGCCTTAAATGCTATGAAACCAGCACTTTCTCCTAAGGAAACTCGTACAACAACCTCTTTTTTTCGCCTAACCACTTCAATTACATTTAGAACAATCATCAATGCAATAATCATACCCCATATAATAAAAATCATGTCCTTTTCCGTAGAATTCCAATATTCTGGATAAGTTAAGCTATATTTTTCTGATAATTTCTGATATGCAGAGATAATATTGTCCTCATTTCCTATGTATGAGATAAAGTTTTCATAACCCACAGAGGTACTTTGCAATTCTGAGAGATTATGAAATTTTACTTTCGTAATTCCGGAAACTAAAGCGGTATATTCTGATTCTTCTATGTTTGCAGTATTTTTTAATGTTTGTCTGATTACTTTATCATCGCCATAAATATGAAGTGTTGAAAGGTATTTATTATTGATTTCATTGTACTGAGAAAAAATATGTACATCATTCTCCGTTGCAGTTTCTGATACATCTTTCAGAAACTGCGACATATCTTCACTAGCAACTTCATAGCGTGATGACGTAAAATATGCTGTAGAAAAGTTCCAAAGCTGATCTTGAAATATTTCAGATTGCATAAGTATTCCAAAAATCAGGAAACAAAACAAACATAAGTTTTTAATTGCTTTCATTTATTTCAACCCCAGATTCCATACTTTATTTGCTTTTTCAAATATCGTAGTCAATATTGTGCTATTTTCATCAACAATCCATTGATCTTCTTGATCTTCAGCTTTTTTGCTACTTGACAACATAATTTGAGTATTCAAATCCTTATAGTCATTAAATAGCACGCCTTGACTTATTCCTTGGTGAAATGGTTTTATCCAAATAATTAGTGCATATCGAACATCTGACTCAGCTATCGCAAGATTTCCATTCCAAAGCAAATAATCAGGGACAGACACACTATACTGGAATCCATCTTTATCTGTGTAAATTTTTACTCCAGATTCTTCTATTTCAGGGAAGTCTTTCTGAAATTCGTTATATGGTTTATAACTCCCGAAGTACCAAAATAAATTATAGCAACAGAACAAAATAACCAAAACAATTCCTATATATTTTATTTTTTTCTTCATTTATATACACTCCACAAAAAAGAGTGGTTGGAATTCCAACCACTCAGCCATTATCCCGAACCTTTGTTTAGTAGCTATTACCGTAGGTAATACTATTTCCTTTATGAGCAACCTCAATTTTAGACCAATTACCTTTACCAACATTTGAACCCGAAAAAGAACCATTTCCATTCTTGACATATGCGTAATGATCTTTAGTTGAATGATATGCGTGTGCATAATCTTCATTAATAGCAAGAGTATTATAACCATAAGTCAAAACACCTTTTCCGCCATCAGATGTAGTGCTCAATTCCCACTTTTTATCAAATGTCTTATTCCCGTTTGTAACAGAAAATGCCATTACTGGAATTGATGAAGAAATTAACATTGCACTAATAGCTACCCCTACAATCACTTTCTTTGCTCTCATAAGTTTTACCTACTTTGATCTGCTGTATTTCTATTTATATTTTATCAAATATTTTGTATCTAGTCAATCAGTATCTTGACTTATATAGCGTCGAATTGTAAGATATATTCCTTGTAAAATTAACCAAAAGAACAACAGATTTATTGATAATGCTTTTTTAATTACTTCTCCAAAATAAATGATGACAGCCGCACTTGTCAGTATCATCAGTAGGGTAATAACATCCCAACAGTTTTTCTTATATAATTCTATAACCTTTATTTCTATCAGTATTGCCAGTATCCCTGTCCCTGCCACACATATTCCAACAACCAATATCATCAATAACCAATATATGATTCCGGCTATAATCTCATTTGGAATTTTTGTGCTGATTTGTGCCACAGATTGCCCGGCATCAATCGTCCAACCGATAAAAGTTTGTATGAATGATGCTGCATCATGGAAGAATGATTTGCAATCGGAAAGGAACACATCTGACTGTACTGCCTGAAAAAGAGTGGTTGTCAGCGAATACCATGCAAGAAGGAACAAGGTTGTTTGGAACATTACCGTTTTTGCTTTATATTGTCCTGCAAGTTGCTCTTTTTGTGTTTCGTATCTTGCTTTTGCATTCTGATAGGCTGTCCGGTCACAGGCTTCGCATTTTTTATAGAGTACCGGCTTTTCTACCGGTATCTCTACGATTTTCTGATGTGTCCGGGCATAATCCCGTTGTTGTGTTAAGCATCGTATTTTATCTTGACATTCCTCTATCGTGACGTTTGCGCTTCGCAGCTTCTCTTTCTCGCTCCGCAATGCTCTGTCTGCCAGCTTCAAGTCGTTCTTTAATGCTTGAATATTCCCGGCTCTGTTCTCTTTGTTTAATTTCTCGTTCAAGGTCAGAGATTCGTTGAGCTGCGTCTTCAGTTCCACGATAAGCTGGTCTTTCTGTTCCAACTCTTCTTGTATCTCCTCGGTCAAGAGCAGAAGTTCTTCCAACTGTTCGGCGTTCTTTAATTCTCTGGATTCGTTCATCTATATCACGTCCTTTCTCTACCTGCTGTTCCAGTTCAGCAATTCGGTGTTCTGTTTCAGTAATAAACTGTTTTCGCTGTTCAGCTTCTGTGCCAATATCTGCCATTGCTGATTTTCGTTTTCCAAAAGTTCTATCTTCGTTTTCTGTTCTTCCATCTTGGAAAGTAGTTCCTCGGTATTTGGCAAAATGTTGAGCAGCTCGGATAACTCGCTGTTTAATTTTTGCAATTTCTGATTCTGTTCCTGCATAAGAGAGAGTTGGGTGTCCCGGTTCTGCATTTCCAGAAGCATTTCTGCCATTAAGGTCTGCTGTTCTTCGATTTGCCCAATCATGGACTCCATTAAGGGTATAATTTCCCGGCTTTCTTCTAATGTCATTTAATCGCTCCTTCCATAATGATAATGCACCTGATACTTTCCCAAAGGTGTCCAGTATCTTTTGCAATAACGTGTTTTGTTGTTTTATGATTTGATTTTCCGCTACTTTCCACGAACCTTTTATTTCCTGCCCGGCAAGAAACTTTTGTTCAATCTTTCTTGCGTCAGCACCTTCATGGATGGTAGGAATCTGGAGTTTTCCCTGCTTTTCGTAAGAACGGTGATCGACCTGATTATGCAAAGGCAGATGTTCATTACACACCTTTGCCCACTCGCTCCGCCACAGTTCACAGTTTTTTGGATTGTTCCATCCCGTAGCATCGGTCAGTACCCGTTTCCATTGCAGGCGGTTTCTTGCACCAATCTTCTGGATTCCGTTTTCATCTAATACAGGGATACGGATTCCATGACGGTCAGGGTTTTTCTTATCCTGCCACCAGTTCGGATGGGATTCATCAATCACGATATTTCCGCTTTTATCTCTGACAAAATCCCAATCTTTGACTTCTTTCTTCCCCCAAGAATGATCCGGGTTAAAAGGGCGCATTGTCAGAAGCAGATGGACATGAGGATTGCCATCCCCTTTGTCGTGGATACTCCAATCAGCACACATTCCCTTATCCACAAATGTTTTTTTGATATAGTCGGCTGTATATTGAATCTGTTCCTGTCTGCTCCATTCTTTGGGGAGGGCAAATTCAAATGACCTGCCAAGTTGGGCATCTGCACTTTTTTCAATCTTCAATACCTCATTCCATAACCGTTGTTTCTGAAATGTGATTTTAAATTTTTCTAAAGCAGCTTCTTTATCTTCTGACCTTTTGTATCGGACAGATTTTTGAAAGCGTTTTATATTTTCTTCTGGTACTATCTGCCATTCAGGAGGTGCGTTTTCGCACATCATCAGACTGGTGTAGACCACTTCTTTTTTAGAAGTGTAATAACTGATTCGCCCGGTTTCCTCGTTTTTCATCACATCCCCATTGAGATATGCGGAAGCGGAGATAACAGATTTCCCTTTACTTCGTCCGACTATTTTGATTGTGTAATGAAAAATCGCCATGTCTGGATTCCCCCTTTCTGCACATCCGGCATAGATTTCCGGCAACATTGCTTTCAGTTTTAGAAAAAGCAGTATTGCCGGAACGCCCTCTGCGTAAGAGTGCCCTGCGCATAGCAGCCTGCATGGAATGCGCCCCTCTGGCGAAGAGTGCCTCCTGCGGCATGAGCAGGTCTGGCTGAAAGCCCCGCCGACGGAACGAGCCCGGCAAGCGTGAGCGAAGACCGGTTGCCACTTGTGGCAAACTTATTGGGACGACCTCTGGTTGTCCATAAGTGCGCCCTTCATGAAAAAGCAATGAAGGGAATGAAAAACTCATCCCCCCCCGCCATTACACTTCCTCCATATCGGTATGTGTTTCTTTCTGCATTGCCTTTGAAAAAAATTTCCCATTGGCTTCCTGCTTTTTCAGAAAACCAATCAGCTTTGGGATGTCCTCTTCCTCGATAGGCGCACCGAGAACGGATTCCACCGCACCGCCAACCTGACAGAGCCTATGGGTTCGTTTTTTACTTTCTTCGGCTTTCTTTCGTTTCAGAAGTTCTTTCTTCTGTGCTGCATATCGTTTTGCTTTTTCAAGGCTTTCCTGTTCCTTCTTTTCCATTTCAAGCATTCGTTCTTCATAACTTTTTGTTGATTTTGCCATGATTACATTCCCCTTTCTTTTACAAACATAAGTTCTCGGTTGCGTATCAGAAGAAGCACATGGTATAATCTTCTTGCGTGTAGGTATATCATGGCTTCGGTCTGATAGAACCTTTGGCGGTTTCTTTGGAA
>NZ_QTZH01000091.1:0-5102 GCF_003462585.1 Ruminococcus sp. OM04-4AA
TGCGTAACTGGGAAACGTCATGGACGGCTATCCCGTAACGGACTTCATAAGGTACTGCGTCCAGTGCTTCCCCTGCCTGGTCTGCATAAGTCCTCATAGCAGACACATGCTCCTTGCACTGCTCTAAGATGCTTTTGATATCCTTACACAGCTGTGTGATCTCGCTTACCTGGAATACTCTCTTCATCTATCTTCCACCTTTCTTTTATAACCGATGACAGATGACTCTTCTCTGCTGATATTTTCTGTCCCATCTCGTCAAAAATCATTCGTTTCGCACTCATAAAATCACGTTTCTTTTTTCACAATTTTTTCTTTATTTTACATGATTTCGCCCTGTTTTTCAATCTTTTCATGTGCTTTTTTGTGCATTCTACCATATCCTCTTCTAACTTTTTTATATAAATAGAAAAGGGATATTACAGCGTCTTATCCGTCTATAATATCCCTTTTCTCTCTTATTTCATTTCCCTGTGAAAAATCAATTTTACTTTCCGGTTCACACCTGCATTGTGGTAATAACCAAATTCCACTTTTCGATTTTCTTCCCGAACTCCGGTGTAACTGAACAATAGCTGATCTTTGATGTTTCCAAGAATTAAAACTTCCCGGCTTGCCAAAAGCATTTCGATAAATTTACTCCGTGTCATCTTCTTCACTTTAAATTCTGAAGTGACTAATACATAAATACCGTATCGGACTGCTTCTTCCAAAATATCGATCCTGCTGTTATCTTCTTCTACATTCTCATACAGTTCCTGAAGCATATCTACCATCACATAGATTGGTGGAAGTGTTTTCACAAATGTTTCCATGCTTAAGGAAACATCATCCAGTTTTGCTTCTTCATATTCTTCTTTTCTTGCAAAAACATCTTCTTTAATCTGATCTAAGGTTGCAGCCACAGCACTCTTATCTCCTGCATAAACCACATTTTCTTTTGACTGGTAAGCAGCAAGTTCATGACTCTTATTGTCAAATACATATACCTTGTCATCTGACAGCAGAGTAAGCATATTTTTAATCACATTTGTCTTGCCTGTCTTTGCATTTCCAAGAATAAATGCCGGAGCCTGTTCCATTGAAAGATAGTAAACCTGTAATGTATCGGTATCCAATCCAATCGGCACTTTGCAGATTGTCTTTTCATATCCCGGATAGGAAGGAAGCATTGGCATGGTAAGTTCTTCCGGCATAACCGGGATTTCTTTTGCTTTTTCTTCCGAAGATTTCTGACTTATTTCAAAAATAAGTTCCTTTAGATTTTGATTATATTCTTTCTCCGTTTCAAAAGGAACCGGAGTATACAGCTGCATCACATGGATACTGTCTGTTTTTACCAAAGCCCTTCCTTTATGCTCTTCCGGCAACTTATATGGACTTCTTCCCACAAAGGAAGAAAGTTCACTTTCATCAAAATTAAAACCGCCGATTCTTACTTTGAAATTGTTTCTGGCTGCACTTCTCATTGCTCCGTCTCTCGATGTACTAACTGCCAGGTAAATGCCAAGTCCTGCACCATCTCTTGACACCTTCTGTATAAAGTTTTCTACACTTTCGCCCAATTCCTTTATGACTTCATACTGATCAATCACAATTACAATGGCTTTTAATGGCTCTTGCTGTGTTTCATTATATACAGAAAAATTCTGTACCATGGCACGTGCCAGTTTTTTCTTTCTCTCTTTGATTTCTTCCAGAATTAATTTCTGGAATTTTCCTATTTTTTCTTCATGATCGATGTTCATGTAATCTGCCACATGAGGAAGCTGCTTTAATGGGATCATTCCGCTGTTTCCCAAATCCAAAAGATAGAAATTCAGATTTTTCACAGCATTTTTGGCAGACAACCCTAAAATAATCTGTGTAAGCAGCATGGTTTTTCCATATCCGCTGGAAGACAGATACAAGAAATGTCCATTCTTTTCAAAGTCTAGGATATATTCTGTCTGAGCCTGTTCCTCCGGAATATCCATCATACCAATCCCTAATTTCAAATCAACCTTTTGGAAATTTACACTGTCTTGAATGTCCAACACATAAGGAGACTGTATCTGAAATGCCAGAGATGGAAGCCATGTCTTTTTCACTTTCACGCAGTGTTCTTCTTCATAAACCTTCTGAAGATGTTCTACCACCACGTCTAACTGGCTTTTCTTTAACTGCTTGCTTTCCTTTGTTCCACTAAAATCCTTATTTAACGCTTCTCCTTGTCCAAGTGCATTCAACAGATAGACTCTGTCATCTTCCTCTTTTTGTTCTTCTTTTGTACCATAGGCTGCACCACTCCATGCAGACTGGAACAATTCATAAATTTCATTATTTCCAACCTGTAAATATCCACGTCCTGCCTGTGTGATGTTTGCTGCATCTGCCGTATGGAGCATTTCTTTACTATCCGCTGCATTTTGTACTTTCAAACATAAACGGAATGTTGAGTTACTCCAAATCTGGTCATCCACTACTCCTGATGGTTTCTGTGTTGCCAGAATCAAATGCACCCCAAGACTTCGTCCAATACGGGAAGTAGAGTCTAATTCTGCCATAAATTCCGGCTGTTCTTTCTTCAACTCCGCAAATTCATCACTGATGATAAACAGATGCGGAAGCGGTTCTTCTGCTTTCCCCATACGGAATAATTTCTGATAATCATTAATATGATTTACCCCATACTCCGCAAAAATACGCTGTCTGCGTGCCAGTTCACTCTTAATAGATGCCATTGCCCGCATACTCTCTGCTTTGTCTAAGTTTGTAATCGTTCCCAAAAGATGCGGAAGATCTGCAAACAAGTTTGCCATTCCCCCACCTTTATAATCAATCAAAAGAAAGCCAACTTCATGGGGATGGAAATTCACGGCAAGAGACAAAATATACGTCTGAATGGTTTCTGATTTACCCGAACCGGTTGTGCCTGCCACAAGACCATGCGGTCCGTGTGCTTTTTCATGAAGGTTTAGTTCTGTAAAATCATTTTCTGCCTTTGCACCAATCGGAACGGCAAGACTTTTATAAGCACTATGGGACTCCCATCGTTTTTCCACTTCCAACTGTTCTGTGTTATCTACTCCATACATTTCAAAAAAGGTCAGTTTGTCTGGTACCTGCGAAGTAATGCCCTGTTCATGTATAAGTGGACTTAGCGCTCTTGCCATTTTCTCTAACGGAATCCCTTCCGTATGCTGCACTTCAAAACGAAGGTTCTTTCTCTCTCCTTCTTCCAATAAAAGATGAGCCTCTTCTGAATTATCTAAAATACAGATTGTTCTAATATTTTCCGGCAGATTGGATTGTTGATCAGTCGTATACATCATACTAAAGCCTAATTCCATTTCCCTGCTTTGCAGGTATTCCATAATCGCATGATTTAAAATCAATTTGGGTTCATCAATGATAAATAACAAATAGGGAAGGAAAATGTGTGCTTTCTTTTCTTCTTCCTGTTTTAGTTTTCTCTCTTTTAAAATCTGCTGGATACTTCCTAATATCTGATCTCGAATCTGCTCCGAATAAATCTCCCCGATCACATTGATAAATTCCAATCGCAGATGCGGATACCAGCGCATATATTGAAAGTCCTCCGTATATGCTCCGCTATGGATAAACACAATCTGCAGTTCTCTGTAACTTTGGAAAAAGGTTAATTGAGCAAGCAGATATTTCAACTGCTCATGGATATTTCTCTTGTTTCCTACCAGACCTAAATGTGCCTTTTTCAGATCAATCTCTACGGGGATCTGCTCTACTTTTTGAAATTCCTTCGGTATTTTTTTCGCCCGGTCAATCAATTCATCCTTTGTCATATCCAGTTCTTTATCTTCATAAGAAACTTCTATCTGGGACTCACCTTTTCGGTATCCTAAATTTACTTTTAAAAAGTCATCATCTAAAATAGAACGTTCATAAATACGGCTGCTGTATTCCAGTACCATGTCCTGCAGCATAGGAAGTGTTGGTGTCTGATAATCAATTGCTTCCCGTTCTTCTTTCCTTAACTTCTTGATTTCTTTTCGTTTGCGAAGAAGATAATCATCATACATGATTTCCCGATCCTTATTTTCCTGCTTAATGTTCCGCTTTTCGCTTACATATCTTTGAATGGAAAAGATTAAGGTAATGGCAGTCATTCCTGCTGTCATATACATATAAGGTCCTCGTTTCATAAACACACCCATGGCAATGGTAAGTGCCATCATGCAAAGAGGAGGAATAATCAGTTGTGCCAGACTACCTCTGGACATTTCTTTTTTCCTGGGAGGAACTTTAATTTCCACTTTTTCCTCTTTTCTCTGATATACAACTCTTGGAGAACGTTTATAGAAAGGAAAGCCTTCAAAATATTCTTCTTCCTGGCGTTCCGGAAGTAACGTTGTTTCAAAACATTCTGTATCTGCCTGAACTTCCAGTTTTTCTTTAAAAAATGTAATCGAAAGCTCTTCAATCTGTATCTGATCACCATTTTTAATGGAAATCTTCTCCTCATTCACAATCTGATGATTCAAAAAAATCGGAATATTTCCCTCTCTTTTGAAACTCAAGATATCTCCATCCAGACACATCTGCATTGGAAGATGCCATACAAAGTCATAAGAAAACGAATCTGCTTCTGTCCCGAACCAGATCTGCGGTTTTCTTTTGTATGTTTTGATGGATATATTATTTCTCCCCATGTTTTCTTTTCTCCTTTCTTATGGTATCTTCCTAGCATTTCACATATGGTAATTTTAAATTTATGTTACTCTAATGTAAACTTTAAATTTTTCCCTGCAATGTTACTTTCTAAATTTTCATAGTACCAAAAATATCTTTTCCCTTGACATGACTCATATTGAATAACCCGGTGGGTTCTTGACCTTCTATTTTCATTTTATACACTTCTTTTGATTTGCAATCCCCAAAAACAAATCTTGTATTTTCTGGATTAACATTCATATTTTGAGTATAGTCACTAAGAGTTAATTGATCACGTATCAAATTTTTTAATGCTTCCTACTGATTTTGCATTTGATCTTATTTCTGAGTTAATTGATCACGTATCAAATTTTTTAATGCTTCCTACTGATTTTGCATTTGATCTTATTTCTGTTGGTATACTAGATAAG
>NZ_QTZH01000092.1:0-4967 GCF_003462585.1 Ruminococcus sp. OM04-4AA
AATTTAGTCTTACCATTAACACTAAATATTATAAAAAATGCCCCGAATAAACCAAACATGATCCAGACGATTAAAGAATAAATTCTTTTAAAATTAATATTTTCAAAATACTTTTCCATTTAATCCCCCTTTTGATTACTAAACAGCTGCCTTTCGATCTTATCAATCTGGGATTCTACTGTAAATTCCTCTATAAACTCAGCCATTTCATCTGCATCAGGATACTCCCTGCCTGATATGTAGGATATTATGGCTTCTACAGCTTCTTCATCAGAAGTGATTATCTTTCCAAATTTTCCATTGCATGATAACTCTTTTGCTCCACCTACATCTGTTGAAACAAATGGTTTCCCAAGACTTATCGCCTCTACAAACGCTCCTGAAAACCCTTCCTGATAAGACATAGATACAAGTAATTTTGTACGACTTAAAAATTTATAAGGATTCGTCTGATATCCAAGAAAGTGAACATAATTTTGAAGTCCGTACTTAGAAGTACGCTCCTTAAGTTCATTATCCATATCACCTGTACCTATTAAGTATAAATGATATTTATATCCCATTTGATGAATCTTATTAAGAAGCTCTAAAGTTCTGTCTGTACCTTTAAGCTTTTCAATACGACCGATGCAGCACATGCTGTCTTCTTCCATATGCATACCACAGTCTTCCTTTGCGGGTATCCTTATATCATCAAAATTGTATCCGTTATATATAGTTGTAATTTTGTCTTTATATTCAGGAAAAACATTTTCTATAGACTCCCTTGTCTTTTCTGAAATAGCGACTATAGTATCAGCTGTTCCAAGATGTTTTCTATGGCAACTTAAATACTTCTCATTTTCAGGCATATTTTCTATGCTTCCATGTATCCATGCAATCTTCTTTACATCTTTTCTCTTAGAAAACTGTAAAGGTGGATTCATGATCGTAAAAGATATTTCAATATCATAGTTATCTTTAGCTACATGTCTTCTTACAAGTCCGGGGAACCAGAATCGAAGTCTCCATATAATTGCCTCGGCTATAGATGAATGTTTCTTACTCTTGTATGGCTTTAAGATATTGATGCCTTCTCTAAGTTTTGGCATAGGCTTATCAAAATGTTCCATCTCAAGTATATCAATATCATATTTATCCGGATCAAGATTATTAACTATAGTAGCAAGGATCTTTTCTGCTCCTCCGCCAAGCGAAAATGACCATAGATAAAATAAAACTTTTTTCTTATTTTGCATTGTAATCTCCATGATACTCACGATAACTTCTATCAAGATCAAGTAATAAAGCGTCGTGGTGTGCAACCTGTTTCTCTATTGGAGGTGGTGTCATATAATCTCCAAAAGCTGTTTTTAAATACGCATCATATCCTACTGGAATAGGCATCTTAGTATCCTCAAAAGGTACCATAATATTACTTTCAAATGCCTCTATAGGATACTTCTTCTTCATGTAGAACGGACCTGAGCAGAGTTCTGTAATACCATCGCTGTCTTCCTTAGTATACTTAGTCATTTCCTTCTCTGCCTTTTTCCATATCTTATAACGAAGTTTTTTTCCTCTTATTACACCAAGAAGAACTTTACTTCCAAGACTCATTATTCCACCATGTTTTTCAGGCACTGTCTGTGCACAGAATAAAGAGTATATAAGTGCCCATATAACCTGTTTCTTTCTGTCGCTTTTCTTCTTTGGATAGTAATCAAGAGGAATAACATCAAGGGCAAGTCCGTGTGGAAGATCTAAGTCTACCTGATATGGTTTAACACATGTTGTCTCTCTGTCTCTTATAGTAATAAAAAGGTTACGGTCAACAAATTTATAATTACTCTTTGACATAAAATACTGATATTTAGCTTCCTGTGGCCATAACTTAGCAAGTTTCTCATAATCTTTTCTTGGCATAAAGAAATCAAGATCATCGTCCCATGGAATAAATCCGCCGTGACGAAGTGAACCTATAGCTCCTCCTCCGCATAAATAACATAAAAGATTATGTTCATTACAAAACTCTACAAAATATTCAGCCATCTCAAGACTTTTTGCCTGTATCTGTTCCATATTATTTTCCTTTCCTATTTCAAGTCGAACATCCGTGAGACTTGGCGCGTGATTCTGGTCAGCGAGCTGACATATTCCTATCAGAATCACTGCGCATCCTCGCGGAACGTTTATTTCAGTCGGAGATTGGACTCCCACTGAGATAAAACTCTTACTTTTTCCAGTAAGCTTTTAAAAGGTGACTCTTATAAGCAATCTCTTCATCGCTTGGCTTTTGCATATAGTTTCCATAAAACTGAGTGAGGAAAAGATCATAGTTTTCCGGAATTGGAACAACCATATCCTCAAAAGGTACATCAATAAGTTTCTCAAATGTACCTCTTTTAAATACTTCCTTCATTCCGTCTTTACCAACACCAATTGCCGCTTCGTATTTACCATCTTTAACGCTGTATTTTTTTATAAGCTTGTCAATTTTCTTAGTAAAGAAGCGAGGGTTTACTGCTCCTAAAGCATACCAGAATATAAGTCTGCAGAAATCTTTTAATTTGCTGTCACCATACTGGATATACTGTTTCTGAATATAACAGATCTGACGAAGTGTAACCATAAGATGAGCTTTCTTAATAACCTTAGTATCATTAAATCGGTCAATTGGGAAAACATCTACGAAAACACTTGTGTCATGTGGTTTTCTTGTAACATGGTTTTTGATAACAGTATCCTTATCAACAACAACCATAAAGTTCTGGAAGTACCAGTCACATGTATCTTTATCAAAAATACCGTAGCGTTCATTTCTGTCATTTATAACAGCCGCTTTTAAACGTTCATAGTCTTCTCTGTACATTCCTATATCAATATCGTCATCCCATGGAATAAATCCTTTATGACGAACTGCACCTAACATACTTCCGTAATGAATAAAATATTTAATATTATTTTCTTTACAAATTTTATCTATATAACTTAAGATTCCAAGCTGGGATCCCTGCAATTCTTCTTTTGTTAACTGTTTCATCTCTAATTCCCTTACATAATTATTATTTACTTAAAACTACTTCATATACGCATCAAGCTCATGAGGGTTTACCTGTTTTTCAACGGGTGGAAGCTGCATATAATCACCATAATACTGTCTTAAAAGTTTGTCATACTCTTTTGGACCTTTAAGAGTAACACCCTCAAACGGCATATCTATTATTTCCTTAAAAGGATCAAAATCAAGAACTTCTTTTTCCTTAAACTTAGAAGCAAGAAGACCTATATATTTACCATTGTCCTTTGTATACTTAGCTGAAGCCTTATCTATCTTCTTGGCAAAGAATGTAGGTGATACCGGTTTTAAGAAGAACCAGCATACGCTTCTTATCATATCTTTAATAACACTATCACCGTAAACGATATTGCAGTGCTTGCTAAAAGATAAAAGCTTAAAGCTCTCAAGGTTGTAGGTCTTATCTACTGCCTTCATATCATCGAACCTGTCCATTGGGAAAATATCGATAAATAATCCTGACTCGTAAGTCTTATCATTACGGTTATCAACTATTTTAGTATTAGTATCAATAACTTTTACAAAGTTGTTAAAGTAGTCCTTACTTGTTCTGTGATCAAGAATCTTGTAACGTCCGTTCTTTGGAAATGATGCAATAAGCTTTTCATAGTCAGCTCTTGGCATTGAAATATCAATATCATCATCCCATGGAATAAATCCCTTATGACGAACAGCACCAATAAGTGTGCCGTAGTTCATAATATATTTAAGGCCGTTTTCTTCACAAAAGTTGTGAACATACTCTAATATATCAAGTTCAATCTGTTTTACTTCTTTATCAGTAAGTTTTTTCATTTAATTAATCCCTTTATTCTTCTTTAAATCCTGTAACATAAGAGCTCTGTATATACCAACATTTACTTTTAAGGCAAGAGCGCAATACGTCTGCCTTTTCTGAAAATATGGTTATCTGCGATCTTAAAAGCATTCTTCTTTAAAAATCCAACAACATCTTTATAGTCAGGAAGTTTCTTATAATCATCTACAAGAAGCATACTGTCAAGAACTACAAAATGAGCATATGCTAATCTGAAGAAAGCTTCATCCTTAAGAGATGGAAATTCATTATTGATATAATCAATATATCCTGTATAAGCTTCTATCATATGAAGTTTTCTAGGGTTGTATTTCTGAGTTGTTATACTATCCCCTCTGTGGAAATAATAGTAATAAGGCTTTGTAATAACAACATATGATTTAGCTGCCTTAACAAGGTCAAGGTGATAAAAAGCATCCTCATATATCTTGCCGACAGGAAACTGTAATTTATCTGCAATCTCCTTTTTAATAAGCTTATTACAAACAGATCCCGGAATCTTTTCACCTATAAGAAGTTCCTTTAAAAACTTCTCTCTGTCACACTCAAAAACAATTTCTGTGTCACTGCACTGTGGAACTTCCTTTGTATTGTAAACATTCATGATTCCGCATACTGCAACATCAGAATCAGTTCTTTTTATCTCACTGTAAAGAGAACTTATCATGTCAGGATGAATATAATCATCGCTGTCTATAAATATAATATAATCACCAGTGGCATTTAAAAGGCCGTGATTACGTGCTGATGAAAGTCCTCCATTAACTTTATGGCAGACTTTCACTCTGTTATCTTTTTTAGCTAGTTCATCACAAAGCTACCACTTCCATCAGTGGCTCCATCATCAACTAAGACAATTTCAAGATTATCATATGTTTGATCTGCAATAGATTCAAATGATTTTTCCAAATATTTTTTAACGTTATATACTGGAACAACAACACTTATCTTATCCATGTAATCTACCCTTTACTTTATTAAACATTTCCATGAACACTTCATCTTTAGTAACAATAAGAGCTATACCGTAATATACACAGCATGCTATACCGTAATATACACAGCATACAATAATAGTAACTGCAATATTAA
>NZ_QTZH01000093.1:0-4916 GCF_003462585.1 Ruminococcus sp. OM04-4AA
GTTAAAGTCATTGATTGCATACAAGACTTTTTCCACGTTCCAGATACCCGTATAAGATTTAATCTTTTTCAAGTTCTTTCAGCTCCTTTCGTAAGTTCTTCAAAGAGAAAAGGACAGCCATTTTCAGACTGTCCCTTAAAGAGAAATACGCTGTCAGTAGCAACAATGCTTGTCGCTGATCTTCCAGCGTTAATATGGTATCTCGCACATACCTCGACTTGTTTCAATGAAGCAACCGCCCATATCCAAATCTCGCCCGTAGGCTTCATAGTCAATGTAATTCTGTAAGCTGGGTGGAATATCCCCAAGTGCCTGCAATTCGTCTATGTAGTAGTAGCAACGTCTGTCATGGTTTCACAGTCGGGATAATAATAAATATCGTCCTTGTGTTCCACGACTTCTTCCAGCGTCCCGTAGTGGCTGATAAATTCGTCCAGACACTCTACGATATAGTCGGGAAGTTCCTCTATCATTTCATATATCTCATTGAGTTCTTCAATGGAAACATACTCGCCAATCGCAATGGGGAAGTTATCGGTATCATGGATAGCGTATTCCTCATATTGTTCATTCAAGCCGATTTTTTCTTTCACATCTTCCTCGTCAATAGGAAACGTGAACCAAGCACCCACTAAATAGCCCTCGTTATATTTGCCAAGATTAGCAATGTAAACCGCCATATCATCAATCATAAGCACCACCTCATTTCCTACTCTGGCAGTTCAAAGATACCGTGTTCTGTTACTAAAAATTTCCCGTGTTCCTGCAAGTGAGAAGCGTAGGCTTCAAAGTCAAAGTAATATTCTTGACAGTCCTCGGATAAATGTTTGAACGTCGGGTCGTTCATCAGCTTTTGCCTTGCAACATCTATCATGCTTTTACAGTCGGGATAAACCGTAATCACATTTCTGCAAATATAAAGAGCTTCTAAGTTTTCATACACGGTAAGAAGTGATACATATTCTTCCTGCATATCACTTGAAAGCTGGCGGTACATAAAATCTAATTCGTTGAGCTGGTACACGCTGGTATGTTCGTGGACTTCATCAGCATAAGGCAACACCTTTTCGATAATGTGGTAATCCCCACTTTCTGCACCGATACCTAACTTTTCTTCAAACTCGGCAACCTCTATCGGCAGGTCGAACCAGTATGATATTGTTTCTTCGCCAGTTGTTCCTCTCGTTTCCACCAGCACCCTTGTTTCCTGCATTGTTCCTCACGTCCTTTCTGTTGTTTCATCACATCTTTTATGGTCTGGTACGACATACCAAACACATAGACAGAAAAATCTTCCAGTTGCTTTTTCGGATAGTCGGCAGGGTTCAGTCGTTTCATTTCCTGCCACACCTTACGTTTGTAAGAGGGCAGGTCAGAAATGTATTCACAGCCGACGTTTGCCTGCATATCCTTAAAAATATCGCTCATTTTATCACTCCAATCTGAAATTTTGGTAAGAAAAAAGCAGTCAATCTTAAGACTAACTGCTTTGTGTGTATGGATATGAAATTGTCAAACTAGAAACTGTTTATTTTTTCTTTTTAGGTTTTGGCGTTGGTAGTTCATCATACATCACATTAAATAACCCCGTCAGAAAATCTTTATTATCAATTTCTTCCACCAATAACATTTCTTTGGCATTTTCGTATGGAATTTCATAAGTAACTGTTGGCATATAAAAAATTGCAGACTTTGTTGGTTTTACCAGTAACCTATCATCATATATACCGCCAACGATTTTTCCACGATAATAGATAATAAATTCTCCCATCATTGCACGATATGTTATTTCTTGTAATTCTGATAATTGTTCTAAAACAAATTGTAAATAATCTTTACTTGAAGCCATTTCTAAATCTCCAATCTTGAATTTTATTATTCCAATGCTTTCTTTAAGTCCAGAACAAATTGCTTTTGTTGTTTTTTCAAATAGGTTTTTACAAAAGGTTTCATAAACCACTTTTTTAGGTATCACATTTTCTGTAAAGTCTATTTGTGTTTCATTCCCTTTGTCTGTAAAAATACCAATCCAGTGACCTTTCATGTTGCTATTCTCCATATCAAATTCCCAGCGTTTATATGGTTCTACAACGGTAACGGTAAATGTAGTAGCATATCCATTTTTTGTGTATTCAATAAATTGTTTGTCATTTATTATTTCTGTTTTGCTCAAATCACTTCGCCATAAGTTATATTTATCAACAGCTAAAACAATGTTCCAAACTTTTTGAATATCATTATTGATAATTGTATTTATATTTGAAACTGCCACTTTTTCATTCCCCCTTTTTAAATTACCGTTTATCGTTTTTTCATATCCACATTATAACATTCTCATATCAGCACTACAATAAAATTTTATGCTCCGATAATCTTATTGAACAGCTCTAACAGACACCATATCATCACTCCAATCTGAAATTTTGGCAAGAAAAAAGCAGTCAATCATAAGACTAACTGCTTTGTGTAGATATGAACTTATAAAATTTTTAGTTTATGATATAGCAACATCATTTAATGTCCTCTGTGTTTTGCTTTTTTCTTTTGTTGCTTCAACTTAAACTTTTGTTCTGCGTCCATTTGCTTTTTATGTTTGGAATTAGATTTATATTCTTCCTTTTTTAATTCATGTTGTAATTTTAAAGCTTGTTGCGATTTTGTCCCAATTCCATTGTTCTGTAATTGTTTCTTTACATCTCTAAGAACTCTTTTAGGATTTTTCTTATCCTTTTTTACAATCGTTTCAACTGCTGGACTAAATTGTAAATCATAATAATGTTTCAACACAAATTCTTGAATATCGTAATCTTTTGGCTCTGCACCAAATGTTACCTTTGCTACGGAAAGTTTTCCATCACAAATTCTTTCAAAAACTCCAACCCAAAAAGGTTCTGCAAAATACACAGTCAATTTACATTTTATTGTCTTCATATCAATCCCTCCTTGTTTATTTCCAAACAAAGAACGGACAACCCGGAGGGGCAGGTTACTTACCCTATAAACATAGGACGGCTGGGCTACCTACCAGCTCTCACATAATAAAATGCTTTGCGTTTTTATCTTTGTCATTTTAGATAATCATTATTTGATTACCTTTCTTGAAAATTATAACATTCCTATATCAGCACTACAATAAAATTTTACGCACCGATAATCTTATTGAACAGCTCTAACAGTACATCTTTCACACCGCCAGCATTGAATACCAAGCCGACAGCAATTAAGGCAACTACCAAGAAGCCGATAAGTTTGGAAAACTCACGCTTGAACCCTAAGTAGATACCGATAACCACAATCGCCATAAGCACTAAGCTCTGTGCGTTTGATAAAAACCATTGATACAAATTTTGTCCGAAATTCATTTAATTGTCCTCGCTTTCTTCTAATTGTTTCATTTCATAGTCAGCTTCTTTGCCGACATTCAAAATACACATCAAGACTACACCGATACCCATTCCCATAGATACCAGCAGGAAGTCTTTTAATAATACCCACATTTTTATCACTCCTAACTTTCTACTAAATCTTTTGCAGGGGTCGTCTGCTGTTTGATTATCATTTCATGCTTTTCTGTGAGCTTTGCCTGCTGTTCGATTGTTTCCATGTAGTCTGTACCGTTTCCCTTATCAATCTTTTTCAGCATTTTCAAGGTCGGTGCTACCTGCCTTTGTACCCACCGCAATGTGCGGTCTAAGGTGTAAGGCTCTGGCTTTGTCGTCAGCTTCAAGCTCTGTCTGTTATCGCCGATAAACCAAGCCCAGCGGTCATTGAGTTTCCAGTCATTTTTTCGCTTGTCGGGTTCTTCATCAACAAACCGCACATATTGGTTGATAATAGAAAAGGCGGTCTGCTCTGCGTCATAATACGTCAGCAAATCCCGTACTGCATAATAGGCACGTTCATTTCTAAGCCGTATCTCAAAACGGTTGATAATGTCGGCTTCTTCCAGAGGTGTCCCTAACTTGACGTACTGCTCATAGTCCTTTTCATAGATACAGAAATACACATCTGATTTCAGTGAACCAAGATAAAGGGTGCGTCCCATATATTCTCTGTCGTCCTCTCTGTGCTTGATAAGCTCGCCCGACTGATAAAACTTATAACTTCTGGACTTTCCGATATATTCCCGTTTCCTGCATTTTTCCGCAAGCTCTGGAATATACAAAATGCCCGTATGGTCGTTGATAGCAAGGTCGATACGCTTCATCACGCCACCGTCTACGAGTGCGTCCATGAGAAAGTCATACCAGCTTCTTTGCTGTGCCAGCAGGTAACTTTCAAACTGTCGGCAACCACGCCCCTTTAACTCTAAAAGGACACCTTTTTCTTCGTCAGCCGACGTATAGATAAAGATGTCCCCTAAAGAATAATGCTCCGTATAACTGTAATGTCCGTAATCTTCATGGAGCATATAATTGATATTCAGTTTTAATATATCTTTGATGATGTGCTGTATATCCAGCGTGGGAAAACGAATTTTCACATAATCAAACAGCATGGTAAGCGGTACTTCTGGATTGAACCTTGCCAGTTCCTTATGCAGAGTTTCCAGAAGTTCCTTTGACGGCTTCATTTTTCCACTTTCTATCTTGTTGAAATATTCCCTTGTGATACCAGAAGCCACCGCCAGCCTGCCTTGTGAGATACCGTAAGCAATCCGTTTCTCCCGTAATTCTTTTATCCGTTGTTCTTCATTCAGAACCATACCCCCAATCTGTAAAGTGTGAAGTTTTTTAAGGCGACTTCACAGCCGATTTTTGCTAGAAAACCATGCCAGAAGCCTTATGTTTCCTATGTTTTTTGTCTATTGTCTATTTGCAAACGTACCCCTCTGTTAGATACCGAGGGGTTTTACCTGCTGGCGTGGCTTACGCCACACCAGCAACGGCTAGTCCGTGCCGTCGCCTTTCGCTTCG
>NZ_QTZH01000094.1:0-4888 GCF_003462585.1 Ruminococcus sp. OM04-4AA
TATCTGCCTTGGAATCCTCTTGTAAAAGAATTCTGTCGATAACCGTTGACCTTTTAGTATAAAAGGCTGACGGTTATTTTTCTATACACTGTTTTATTTGACGCTTACTGTTAATGTATTACTTCTTGGAAATGACAGAAAGTGAAATTGCCAACTTACAAAAGATTACGCAAAGCGGTGTATTTAGAAACCGACATCATGCTTTGGAAACTATGAAAAAAATACTAAAGGAGAAGCAGTAAAATGAAGCAAACATTTAAGAAGCCGTCCTACTATTTGCTTTCGCAAGCAATGGACGGGGACGAAAAAGCGATTGAAAAAATACTGGCATTTTATGACCCGTACATATCAAAGTGCTGTTTGCGCCCACTCTATGATGAATACGGCAATGTCTATATTGTTGTAGATATGGAGTTAAAGGGACTTATCCGAGAAGCACTTATCAAAATGATTTTAGGGTTTGATATTGCCTTAGAAATCGAAGAAGAATAAGCAGTTTTTAGCAGAGCATGGTTTAATGTCCCCCTCTTTCCTGCTCTGCCCCTGCTTTTATATGAAAGCAATACGCTTTCGCCACAGCTCTTTGACAACTGAATAAAGCAGACAGATACGTTTGTGAGATAGCGAGCCACGGGGACTGTACGCCACGACCTTTTCAAAAGAAAGCGAGCGACCCACGCAGTGATCCGAGAGCGACTGTTGGAAAAGTCGTTTTGCCACGACCTAGCCTCACAGGATAATGATACGTCCGCATGGTGCGGTTCTGCCCACAAGAATGGGAATAGTTGAGATACTAACGGAGCTTTCCAAAGCCGTCTGTCTGCTTCTGTAACATTGTGAAAAATACGCATATTGGATAAGCCTATGTGCGTATGTTGAGAATAGATAGCTGACTAAGGGGGCTGATAACTTGGCTAAAAAAGAACCTGCACAATATATCGTAGAACGGGAATTTTTAGGTAAATTTTCCGTAGAGGAATTGCTTGTCCGTATCGTGAAATCTCATGTAAAAAAAGGACTATCAAGAGGGTAAAACCCTTGAAAACAATGGAAAGAAGCCGTACTTTATGGTATAATATTATCATAGGTACGGCAGTTGAATAGGTGGAAAAATGATTTATCAAAAAGGTTCAAACTTATTTAACGTGGCTATTTATATCAGATTATCACGAGAGGACGGAGATAAGGAAGAAAGCGATAGTGTAGGAAATCAGAGAAAACTTTTAACAGAATATGTGAACAAGCATGATGACTTTATCTTATATGATGTTTATATTGATGACGGTTTTACGGGAACGAATTTCAATAGACCAGACTTTCATAGAATGATTGCTGACATTGAAGATAACAAGGTAAATTGTGTTGTTGTAAAAGACCTTTCCCGTTTCGGACGAGATTACATTGATACGGGGCGATATTTGGAAAGAATATTTCCAGAGCTTAATGTTCGTTTTATTTCTGTAACAGATAATATTGATAGTATGAAGCAGGCATACGATATGTTACTTCCTATTAAAAATATATTCAACGAACAGTATGCCAGAGATATTTCTAATAAAATTCAAGCGACTGTAAAATCAAAGCAGAAAGCAGGAGAATTTATCGGAGCTTTTACAAGTTATGGTTATAAGAAATCTCCTGCAAATAAAAATAAACTTGTGATTGATGAATATGCGTCCGAAGTTGTAAAAAGAGTATTTACTATGTATGCACAAGGAATAGGAAAACAAAGCATTGCCAAAATACTAAATGCAGAGGGTATCCTTTGTCCGTCGGAATATAAAAAGCTCAACGGCGAAAATTACAAAAATTGCAATCGTTTAGAGAAAACTTCTTATTGGACGTATTCCACGATTAAAGTGATGTTACAAAATGAGCTTTATATTGGAAATATGGTACAAGGAAAGAAACATCAACGTATGAGAAGCAAACAGCGTCCAGTTGAGAAAGAAAACTGGATAAGGGTTGAAAATACACATGAACCGATTATAGACCGTCAACTGTGGGATAAGGTACAAAAACTGCTGACGAAAAAACATAGGGATATTGATTTAGAAACAAATAAAAATATCTTTGCAGGTTTTATCAAGTGTGGCGATTGTGGTCGGGCAATGATGAAAAATTTCTGGCGACGTGCTGACGGAAGTAAGTCCTATTCATTTTATTGTGGAACTTACAAAAGAAGTGGAAAAGATTATTGCACTCCGCACACGCTCCCGTTTCAAGTATTGAATGATATTGTGCTGGGAGATTTAAAGCAGATTATCCGCAATGTAGAGAACTTGCAGGAACTTGTAAAATCACAATCTTTCACAGCAATAAAAATCAGAAAATCAACAGACATAGAACTGACAAAGTTAAAAGCAGAGCTTGAAAGAGTGAAGAAGTTGAAAAAGTCAATTTATGAAGATTACAAAGACGAACTGATTTCTAAAGAAGAATTTCTTTCTTATCGAGAGGACTATCAACAAAAAGAAACGCTTTACTCCAAACAGATTGAAACGCTGGAAGAAAAGAAAAAGGAAAGTGTAACAGAAGATGTTTTTGAAACACCGTGGTTAAGGCGGTTGTTGGAACTGAAAGACATTGAAGAATTAGACAGAGATATTATTGTGGAAATGATAGACCAGATAACAGTTTATGAAAACCACAAACTTAAAATCTCATACAACTTCGGAAATGAACTGGAACATTTATTTTCAAGCGTTTACTGTGAGGACTTGGAGAAAAAGGCTATCTAATCTCAATACATTTCTAACTCCCCATATATATTGGGGAATACATATCACAATTTGCGTAAACTACAATCAGCACATGGCGGTCGTGACCCCGGAGCTGTCTATAACGGCCGCCGGGAAAAGGATGACACCTTATCTTTAACGCTTGCCATTGGAGAACTGCTGCAGGAACATGGAATTGATGTACTCTATACACGTACAACAGACATTTATGAATCTCCATATCAGAAAGCATTGGAAGCAAATGCAGCCGGTGCAGACTTCTTTCTGTCTATTCACCGTAATTCTTATCCGACAGATAATACCGTATCCGGCGTAGAATCTCTGGTTTACAACAAATCCGGTCTGAAATACACAATGGCTCAAAATATTAATGAAGGTCTGGAAGCTCTCGGCTTCATCAATCTCGGCGTAAAAGAGCGCCCCGGTCTGGTCGTTCTGCGCCGTACACAGATGCCGGCGGTTCTGGTAGAAGTCGGATTTATCAACTCTGACACTGATAACCGGCTCTTTGATGATAACTTTGATGATATTGCGCTTGCGATTGCTGAGGGAATCCTTGATACATTAGAAGAAAACGGAGAAATCAGCAATGCTTCTTCTCTCCCTCACTATGCAGTGCAGACCGGGGCTTTCCGCAGCGAACGATATGCCCGACGACTCCTGAATGAATTAACTGAATTGAATTTTCCTGCTGTTTTGACAGAAGGGGACGGCTTATTCCGGGTAACGGTCGGAGAATACGATACGCTTGACGAAGCTGTAAAAATGGAACGCCGGTTGAAGCGTGCCGGATATCAGACAGTTATTGTAACTGTTTAGTTGCAGGATTTTGATTCTTACAATTACATGTCCGTAAAACATTTTCAAAAAACAGAGCGCACTCTTGATTTTTTTAATTGACGGTATTATAATAGCGTTAATTAGAAATCATACGGTCTTTCGCCGCATAAAGGAATGGAGGATTTACTACAATGGAGAAAAAAAACATTGACTGGGAAAATATCGGATTTGGATATATCCCTACAGATAAGCGTTTTGTAGCTAATTATAAAGATGGAGCATGGGATGAAGGTGGTCTCACAGAAGATCCTAACATCGTCATGAATGAATGTGCCGGAGTTCTTCAGTATGCACAGACTGTATTTGAAGGAATGAAGGCTTACACAACAGAGGATGGACACATTGTCACTTTCCGTCCGGACCTCAATGCGAAGCGTATGGTCGACTCAGCGAAACGTCTTGAGATGCCGCCTTTCCCGGAAGATAGATTTGTTGATGCTATTGTTCAGACAGTAAAGGCAAATGAAGCTTACGTTCCACCTTACGGAACAGGAGCAACACTTTACATCAGACCTTATATGTTCGGAATCAATCCTGTAATCGGAGTAAAACCGGCTACTGACTATCAGTTCCGTGTATTTGCCACTCCGGTTGGACCGTACTTCAAGGGCGGCGTAAAGCCACTGACACTGTGCGTATCAGACTTTGACCGTGCCGCGCCGCATGGAACAGGACACATCAAAGCAGGACTGAACTACGCAATGAGTCTTCACGCAATTGTTACAGCTCATGCAAATGGATTTGATGAAAATATGTATCTTGATTCCGCTACAAGAACAAAAGTTGAAGAAACAGGTGGAGCAAACTTCCTGTTTGTAACAAAAGACAACACAGTAGTAACACCACATTCCTCAACAATTCTTCCATCTATCACAAGACGTTCTCTGATGTATGTTGCTGAACATTATCTAGGACTGAAGGTAGAAGAAAGAGACGTATACTTTGATGAAGTCAAAGACTTTGCCGAGTGTGGTCTGTGTGGAACAGCTGCTGTTATCTCACCGGTTGGTAAGATCGTCAACCACGGTGAAGAGATCTGCTTCCCAAGTGGAATGGAACAGATGGGACCTACAATCGCAAAACTTCGTGACACACTGACAGGTATCCAGATGGGACGTATCGAAGCACCGGAAGGATGGCTGAAATATATCGATTAATTTTAAATCAAATAAATATTTTCTATTAGATGTTAAAAGAGGGGCGTGTGAAAAAACGAGAGTTTTTTCATGCGTCCTTTTGCTTATGATTATAATAATAGTTATATTACATAAAAAAGGGCATAATTCCCCTTCCCCCATAAGAATGCT
>NZ_QTZH01000095.1:0-4463 GCF_003462585.1 Ruminococcus sp. OM04-4AA
TTCCAAAGAAACCGCCAAAGGTTCTATCAGACCGAAGCCATGATATACCTACACGCAAGAAGATTATACCATGTGCTTCTTCTGATACGCAACCGAGAACTTATGTTTGCAAAAGAAAGGGGAATGTAATCATGGCAAAATCAACAAAAAGTTATGAAGAACGAATGCTTGAAATGGAAAAGAAGGAACAGGAAAGCCTTGAAAAGGCGAAAAGATATGCAACACAGAAGAAAGAACTTCTGAAACGAAAGAAAGCCGAAGAAAGTAAAAAACGAACCCATAGGCTCTGTCAGATTGGCGGTGCAGTGGAATCCGTTCTTGGTGCACCTATTGAGGAGGAAGACATCCCAAAGCTGATTGGTTTTCTGAAAAGGCAGGAAGCCAATGGGAAGTTTTTCTCAAAGGCAATGCAGAAAGAAGCCAATACCGATATGGAGGAAGTGTAACGGCGGAGGGGATGAGTTTTTCATTCCCTTCATTGCTTTTTCATGAAGGGCGCACTTATGGACAACCAGAGGTCGTCCCAATAAGTTTGCCACAAGTGGCAACCGGTCTGCGCTCACGCTTGCGGGCTCGTTCCGTCGGCGGGGCTTTCAGCCAGACCTGCTCATGCCGCAGGAGGCACTCTTCGCCAGAGGGGCGCATTCCATGCAGACTGCTATGCGCAGGGCACTCTTACGCAGAGGGCGTTCCGGCAATGCTGCTTTTTCTAAAATTGAAAGCAATGTTGCCGGAAATCTATGCCGGATGTGCAGAAAGGAGGAATCCAGACATGGCGATTTTTCATTACACAATCAAAATAGTCGGACGAAGTAAAGGAAAATCTGTTATCTCCGCTTCTGCATATCTCAATGGGGATGTGATGAAAAACGAAGAAACCGGGAGTATCAGTTATTACACTTCTAAAAAAGAAGTGGTCTACACCAGTCTGATGATGTGCGAAAACGCACCTTCTGAATGGCAGATAGTACCAGAGGAAAATATAAAACGCTTTCAAAAGTCTGTCCGATACAAAAGGTCAGAAGATAAAGAAGCTGCTATAAAAAAATTTAAAATCACATTTCAAAAACAGAGGTTATGGAATGAGGTATTGAAGATTGAAAAAAGTGCGGATGCCCAACTTGGCAGGTCATTTGAATTTGCCCTTCCAAAAGAATGGAGCAGACAAGAACAGATTCAATATACAGCCGACTATATCCAAAAAACATTTGTGGATAAAGGAATGTGCGCTGATTGGAGTATCCACGACAAAGGGGATGGCAATCCTCATGTCCATCTGCTTCTGACTATGCGCCCTTTTAACCCGGATCATTCTTGGGGAAAGAAAGAAGTCAAGGATTGGGAATTTGTCAGAGATAAAAACGGAAATATCGTGATTGATGAATCCCATCCGAACTGGTGGCAGGATAAGAAAAACCCTGACCGTCATGGAATCCGTATCCCTGTATTAGACGAAAACGGAATCCAGAAGATTGGTGCAAGAAACCGCTTGCAATGGAAACGGGTGCTGACCGATGCTACTGGATGGAACAATCCAAAAAACTGTGAACTATGGCGGAGTGAATGGGCAAAGGTATGTAATGAACATCTGCCTTTGCAGAATCAGGTCGATCACCGTTCTTATGAAAAACAGGGAAAACTCCAGATTCCTACCATCCATGAAGGCGCTGACGCAAGAAAGATTGAACAAAAGTTTCTTGCCGGGCAGGAAATAAAAGGTTCGTGGAAAGTAGCGGAAAATCAAATCATAAAACAACAAAACACGTTATTGCAAAAGATACTGGACACCTTTGGGAAAGTATCGGGTGCATTATCATTATGGAAGGAGCGATTAAATGACATTAGAAGAAAGCCGGGAAATTATACCCTTAATGGAATCCATGATTGGGCAAATCGAAGAACAGCAGACCTTAATGGCAGAAATGATTCTGGAAATGCAGAACCGGGACACCCAACTCTCTCTTATGCAGGAACAGAATCAGAAATTGCAAAAATTAAACAGCGAGTTATCCGGGCTGCTCAACATTTTGCCAAATACCGAGGAACTGCTTTCCAAGATGGAAGAACAGAAAACGAAGATAGAACTTTTGGAAAACGAAAATCAGCAATGGCAGAAATTGGCACAGAAGCTGAACAGCGAAAACAGTTTATTACTGAAACAGAACACCGAATTGCTGAACTGGAACAGCAGATAGAGAAAGGACGTGATATAGATGAACGAATCCAGAGAATTAAAGAACGCCGAACAGTTGGAAGAGCTTCTGCTCCTGACCGAGGAGATACAAGAAGAACTGGAACAGAAAGACCAGCTTATCGTGGAACTGAAGACGCAGCTCAACGAATCTCTGATCTTGAACGAGAAATTAAACAAAGAGAACAGAGCCGGGAATATTCAAGCATTAAAGAACGACTTGAAGCTGGCAGACAGAGCATTGCGGAACGAGAAAGAGAAGCTGCGAAGCGCAAACGTCATGATCGGGGAATATCAAAATAAAATACGCTGTTTAACACAACAACGGGATTATGCTCGGACACATCAGAAAATCGTAGAGATACCGGTAGAAAAGCCGGTACTCTATGAAAAATGTGAATCCTGTGACCGGACAGCCTATCAGAATGAAAAAGCGAAATACGGAACACAAAAAGAGCGACTTGCCGGACAGTATAAAGCAAAAACGGTAATGTTCCAAACACCCTTGTTCCTTCTTGCATGGTATTCGCTGACAACCACTCTTTTTCAGGCAGTACAGTCCGATGTGTTCCTTTCCGATTGTAAATCATTCTTCCATGATGCAGCGTCATTCCTACAAACTTTTATCGGTTGGACAATTGATGCCGGGCAATCTGTGGCACAGATTAGCACAAAAATTCCAAATCCTTTTATAGCCGGAATGGTATATTGGTTATTTCTGATATTGGTTGTCGGAATATGTGTGGCAGGGACAGGGATACTGGCGATACTGATAGAAATAAAGGTTATAGAATTATATAAGAAAAACTGTTGGGATGTTATTACTCTACTGATGATACTGACAAGTACTGCTGTCATCATTTATTTTGGAGAAGCAATTAAAAAAGCACTTTCCGTAAATCTTCTATTGCTTTTCGTACTTTCTCAGGGAGTATATCTTGGAATCAGATGTTATTTGAAAAATCGGTTAGGTACCAAGCAATATTGGTGAAAACATGCTAAAAAACGTATAATAGCAGGGGATAAAACATCGTCCCCTACTATTATATAAACAGCGAAGTTTTACCCATCTCTCTCTTTTGAAAGATTCGCTACTTGTGGAACCGAGATATAAGGTTTCGCCTGTGTTCTTTGGTGTATCACTACCACATTTCTCTGTACCGATGTAATCTTTCTGCATACGGAAGCAAGAGATACAATATTCCTTATTTTAAAACATAATTACAATTCCTGTTTGACAAGAACGATCATCATAGAAGGATTGTATTTGTCCCCACTCATAATAATATTCGACGCCTGTCATACTCTTTTTACTGGGAGTACCTAAGCATTTCCTTAAAAACCTATTATTTTCTTCTTGCAACTTTTCTAAGACTGTACCATTCATTGTCTCATATTTCGTAGAATACTTTTTGTCTGCTCGAACCAATTCAATCTTTTTTACTTTTCCATGTCTTCCATAGATTGTAACATAAAACTTCTTATAAAGCCATTTTAAAGGTTTCTTAGAATCAATATTGTATAAGAATACTCTGTTTGAGCAATCTTAAAATCAATTTCTTTAAATAGGGAAATACTTCCTTTGGGAGTAATTTTATATCCCCCTATTTTTAACATATCTTCCTTTAGCTCATCCTTTATTTGGATAATCTCCATACTTACTATAAAAACAACATAGCCTTCACACACTACAACGGTAACTATTTTTGCCCATAGCACATCTGGAACAAACATGTTCCAAGCTATAACAGGAAGCAAAGCTACTCCTACCGCAGTCACCAGTAGAAGCACCCTCCAAATATAATTTTTCTTTCTTTTTCCTTCATTAGTTAAATTTTCATCATAATAAAGATGACCTGGGGCTTCGAATGAGTTTAATAGAAATTCCTTTAAAAATGACACCAGAACCGCTCCCCAAGAAGATTTCTTTTGTTCCTTCATATTACCCAATCTCCTCTGCTATATGATTATTTTTCATTCTATTTTTTACTTAACTTATACATTAGCAAGATTTTTAGTTATTCTTCTAACAATATTTTTATCCCCGCTTTTTCTGCTTTATGCGAAAAGTCAACAGCAAATCCCCATCCCATCTCTGCAAATTGCCATTTCTTCGTTTTTTTGTAATTTTATAGATTTCAACTGTAGACACTTTTATTTTAATTTTTCTGCTTTATGCGAAAAGTCAACAGCAAATCCCCATCCCATCTCTGCAAATTGCCATTTCTTCGTTTTTTTGTAATTTTATAGATTTCAACTGTAGACACTTTTA
>NZ_QTZH01000096.1:0-4354 GCF_003462585.1 Ruminococcus sp. OM04-4AA
CGAAGCGAAAGGCGACGGCACGGACTAGCCGTTGCTGGTGTGGCGTAAGCCACGCCAGCAGGTAAAACCCCTCGGTATCTAACAGAGGGGTACGTTTGCAAATAGACAAAAGACAAAAAACATAGGAAACATAAGGCTTCTGGCACGGTTTCCTAGCAAAAATCGGCTGTGAAGTCGCCTTAAAAAACTTCACACTTTACAGATTGGGGGTATGGTTCTGAATGAAGAACAATGGATAAAAGAATTACGGGAGAAACGGATTGCTTACGGTATCTCACAAGGCAGGCTGGCGGTGGTTTCTGGTATCACAAGAGAATATCTTAACAAGATAGAAAGCGGAAAAATGAAGCCGTCAAAAGAACTTCTGGAAACTCTGCATAAGGAACTGGCAAGGTTCAATCCAGAAGCACCGCTTACCATGCTGTTTGATTATGTGAAAATTCGTTTTCCCACGCTGGATATACAGCACATCATCAAAGATATATTAAAACTGAATATCAACTATATGCTCCATGAAGATTACGGGCGTTACAGTTATACGGAGCATTACTCTTTAGGGGACATCTTTATCTATACGTCGGCTGACGAAGAAAAAGGTGTCCTTTTAGAGTTAAAGGGGCGTGGTTGCAGGCAGTTTGAAAGTTACCTGCTGGCACAGCAAAGAAGCTGGTATGACTTTCTCATGGACGCACTTGTAGACGGTGGCGTGATGAAGCGTATCGACCTTGCTATCAACGACCATACAGGTATTTTGGATATTCCAGAGCTTGCGGAAAAATGCAGGAAACGGGAATATATCGGAAAGTCCAGAAGCTATAAGTTTTACCAGTCGGGTGAGCTTATCAAGCACAGAGAGGACGACAGAGAATATATGGGACGTACCCTTTATCTTGGTTCGCTGAAATCAGATGTGTATTTCTGTATTTATGAAAAGGACTATGAGCAGTACGTTAAGTTGGGGACACCGCTTGAAGAAGCCGACATTATTAACCGTTTTGAGATACGGCTTCGGAATGAACGAGCCTATTATGCAGTACGGGATTTGCTGACGTATTATGACGCAGAACAGACCGCCTTTTCTATCATCAATCAGTATGTGCGGTTTGTTGATGAAGAACCAGACAAGCGAAAAAATGACTGGAAGCTCAATGACCGCTGGGCTTGGTTTATCGGCGATAACAGACAGAGCTTGAAGCTGACGACAAAGCCAGAGCCTTACACCTTAGACCGCACATTGCGTTGGGTACAACGGCAGGTAGCACCAACCTTGAAAATGCTGAAAAAGATTGATAAGGGAAACGGTACAGACTACATGGAAATGATTGAACAGCAGGCGAAGCTCACAGAAAAGCATGAAATGATAATCAGACAGCAGACGACCCCTGCAAAAGATTTAGTAGAAAGTTAGGAGTGATAAAAAATGTGGGTATTATTAAAAGACTTCCTGCTGGTATCTCTGGGAATGGGTATCGGCATAGTCTTGATGTGTATTTTGACTGTCGGCAAAGAAGCTGACTGTGAAATGAAACAATTAGAAGAAAGAGAGGACAAATAACATGAATTTCGGAAACAATTTGTATCAATGGTTTTTATCAAACGCACAGAGCTTGGTGCTTATGGCGATTGTGGTTATCGGTATCTACTTAGGGTTCAAGCGTGAGTTTTCCAAACTTATCGGCTTCTTGGTAGTTGCCTTGATTGCTGTCGGTTTGGTATTTAACGCCGGCGGTGTGAAAGATGTACTGTTAGAGCTATTCAACAAGATTATCGGTGCATAAATTTTTATTGTGATGTTGTTAATGGGGTGATATAATATGGATATAAAAATACAACTTTAGGAAGTGATATTTTATGTTAGGATTTAGTATAATGATGTGGTTTGTTTCTGCTATCCTTATATTCGTGAGTATTTCTTTATTAAAGGGAAATTACTCTTTTGTTCATGGTAAAGTATTTGATACTACTGATAACAAAAAAGGATATGCAAAAGAATTAGGAAAACCTGTTTTATTCGTAGGGATTGGTATTTTAGTATCTGGGGTAATTGCGATTATAGTAAAAAATCATTCTATTCCTACCGCAGTTTTTTTCTTGGCAATTATAGCTGGTATTGCTGGACTATGGCTACACAAAATACAAAAAAACTTCCGAAAATTTTAGTTTACAAATTTATATTTATATGCAAAGCAGTTGGTCTTAGGATTGACTGCTTTTTTCTTACCTAAAATTTCAGATTGGAGTGATTACATGAACGATATTTTTAAGAATATGCAGGCAAAAGTCGGCTGTGAATACATTTCCGACCTGCCCTCTTACAAGCGTAAGGTGTGGCAGGAAATGAAACGATTGAACCCTGCCGATTATGAAGAAAAACAGTTAGAAGATTTTTCAAAGTATGTGTTTGGTATGTCGTACCAGAGCTTAAAAGATGTGATGAAACAACAGAAAGGACGTGAGGAACAATGCAGGAAACAAGGGTGCTGGTGGAAACGAGAGGAACAACTGGCAA
The DNA here is from genome assembly GCF_003462585.1 of Ruminococcus sp. OM04-4AA. Classification (NCBI taxonomy): domain Bacteria; kingdom Bacillati; phylum Bacillota; class Clostridia; order Eubacteriales; family Oscillospiraceae; genus Ruminococcus; species Ruminococcus sp. OM04-4AA. The sequence goes on from NZ_QTZH01000096.1 coordinate 2,510, forward strand.
AGAAACAACATCATACTGGTTCGACCTGCCGATAGATGTTGCAGAGTTTGAAGAAAAGTTAGGTGTCGGTGCAGAAAGTCAAGATTACCGCATTACCGAAAAGGTACTGCCCTTTGCTGATGAAGTCCACGAACATACAAGCGTGTACCAGCTCAACGAACTAGATTTTATGTACCGCCAGCTTTCAAGCGATATGCAGGAAGAATATACAGCACTTCTTACCGTGTATGAAAACTTAGAAGCACTTTATATTTGCAGAAACGTGATTACGGTTTATCCCGACTGCAAAAGCATGATAGATGTTGCAAGGCAAAAGCTGATGAATGACCCGACATTCAAGCATTTATCCGAGGACTGTCAAGAATATTACTTTGACTTTGAAGCCTATGCTTCTCACTTGCAGGAACACGGGAAATTTTTAGTAACAGAACACGGTATCTTTGAACTGCCAGAGTAGGAAATGAGGTGGTGCTTATGATTGATGATATGGCGGTTTATATTGCTAATCTTGGCAAATACAATGAGGGCTATTTAGTCGGTGCTTGGTTCACATTTCCTATTGACGAGGAAGATGTAAAAGAAAAAATCGGCTTGAATGAACAGTATGAGGAATACGCTATCCATGATACCGACAACTTCCCCATTGCGATTGGCGAGTATGTTTCCATTGAAGAACTCAATGAGATGTATGAAATGATAGAGGAACTTCCCGACTATATTGTAGAGTGTCTGGACGAATTTATCAGTCACTATGGGACGCTGGAAGAAGTTGTGGAACACAAGGACGATATTTATTATTATCCCGACTGTGAAACCATGACAGATATTGCCTACTACTACATAGACGAATTGCAGGCACTAGGGGATATTCCACCCAGCTTGCAGAACTACATTGACTATGAAGCCTACGGGCGAGATTTGGATATGGGCGGTTGCTTTATTGAAACAAGCCGAGGTATGTGCGAGATACCATACTAACGCTGGAAGATCAGCGACAAGCATTGTTGCTACTGACAGCGTATTTCTCTTTTAAGGGACAGTCTGAAAATGGCTGTCCTTTTCTCTTTGAAGAACTTACGAAAGGAGCTGAAAGAACTTGAAAAAGATTAAATCTTATACGGGTATCTGGAACGTGGAAAAAGTCTTGTATGCAATCAATGACTTTAACTTACCCTTTCCCGTTACCTTTACACAGATTACATGGTTTGTGATTACAGAATTTATCATCATTCTGTTTGGGGATATTCCCCCACTTTCCATGATTGAGGGAGCATTTCTCAAATATTTTGGTATTCCCGTTGCTCTCACTTGGTTTATGTCGCAGAAAACCTTTGACGGAAAGAAACCGTACAGCTTTTTGAAATCACAGATAACCTATGCCCTGCGACCTAAAATCACTTATGCAGGAAAAGCCGTAAAACTGCATAAGCAGACCTTGAATGAAACAATCACGGCAGTAAGGAGTGTGAACTATGTTCCCGATAAAATATATTGACAACAACCTTGTCTGGAACAAGGACAATGAAGTGTTTGCTTATTATGAGCTGATACCGTATAACTATTCTTTCTTATCCGCAGAGCAGAAATTTATCGTGCATGACAGTTTCCGACAGCTTATCGCACAGTCCCGTGAGGGTAAAATTCATGCGTTGCAGATTGCCACAGAAAGCTCCATAAGAAGTATGCAGGAGCAGTCAAAGAAACTGGTAACGGGAAAATTAAAGGAAGTTGCCTATCAGAAGATAGACGAACAGACCGAAGCGTTAGTATCTATGATTGGGGACAATCAAGTGGACTACCGCTTTTTTCTTGGCTTTAAGCTCATGGTTACGGAAGAACAGCTCA
>NZ_QTZH01000097.1:0-4226 GCF_003462585.1 Ruminococcus sp. OM04-4AA
TTACGGATAACATCTGATGAAGGAAGAACCCCTTCTTCTGTTATCTGATTTATAGAAACTTATTAACCAAGTAGTCTTGATTGACTACATCATTATTATACTAGGAGGTTTTAAGATGTTAGCTTACAAAGACAAAACGCAGGGAACCTGACGTCAGAAGGAAATCTGGCTGTAAAGGTACTGGGCGGATATGTGAAAGACTTCCAGAAACGGAATCTGACACTTCGGGTATTTAGCTGCTATCTGCATCAGAACGAAGCTACTCCGCATCTGCATATTGACTTTGTTCCTTATGTGATCAACTGGAAGGGAAAAGGAATGGATACCAGAGTTTCACTGAAACAGGCATTGAAAAGTCTTGGATTTCAAGGTGGAAATAAGCATGATACAGAACTGAATCAGTGGATAAATCATGAGAAGGAAGTGCTGGATGAAATCGCAAAACAGCATGGAATTGAATGGGAACAGAAAGGCACACATGAAGAATATCTGGATGTTTACAATTTCAAGAAAAAAGAACGCAAAAAGGAAGTGCAGGAATTGGAACGGGAAAAAGAAAATCTGACAGTGGAGAATGAAGGATTGACTTCTCAGATTGCAGAAGCAAGGGCAGATATTAAGCTACTGGAAGAAGAAAAAATTCAGTTCCAGAAAGATAAAGAGATAGCGGAAAAACGTGCGGAGAAAGCAGAAACGGAATTGAAAAAAACTGGAGGACAGAAGAGAATTTCTGCAACCAGTGATGGATAATGTCAGTAAGGAAATAAAAGAATATGGAATGATCAAAACATTTCTGTTGGAAGCTACAGCATTTGAACGTGCGGTAACTTACCGGAATAAGAAAATAAAACCATTATTCATTGAAATGAAAAACAAAATCGGTGCGATGGCTGCACAGGTGAAAGAACTCACAAGAGAAAGAGATAGTTGGAAAAGTAAGTTTCAGAAGAAAAAGCAGAAAAAACAAAAAAGGAACTGGCAGAAGTTCAGAAAGATTATCAGAAATTGTCTGGTGAGAAAGAAATACTGCAGGGAATTGCAGACATGTATAACCGACTTTTACGCATGTTGGGGAAAGATATGGTAGAACGACTGGTATAGGACGATATCCGGATGCAGACGGAACTTGAAGCGAAAAAACAGAAAGAGCAGATGCCGAAAAAAATAGGTGATCGCATACCATGGGCGAAAGAACGGAGTGAAGAATACAATGCACAGATAAAAAAGAACAAAGCAAAATACAGAGGAATGGAGTTGTAAGAATATGAAGAAACAGATTTATGATGAAAAGAACGGACTGAGCTACACATTGCATGGAGATTATTATCTACCAGACCTAGAAATCAATGAGGAAGAACCCGCATATGGGAAATATGGAATAATGCGAAAACAGTTTTTGAAGGAGCACAGGAGTGCCAGGTATCAGTATCTGGTACTGACTGGAAAACTGACGGAGCATTTGAATCAGGTCGATAAAGAAGCGAGAGAAAAAGTTGAAATGCTGGTAGAACAGATGGCTGGACAATGGGGGGACAGAAGAACTGAAGAGGCAGGATCAGATGGAATGGGTGAGGAGGATGAATACTATCAAGAATGTTGCGGAAGAAATGGTGTAAAAAAATTATTAAAATAATAGGAAAATATTGAAAATAAAATACGTGCGATCTTGTCAAAATAGCTAATATGAGCCATAATATTGGTATAGATATAGGAAAATACAAAGGAGATAAATGCTATGAGTCAAGATTTTTTCGAATACCATATAGAAACAATGAAGGAGAAATACCCTACTTTTAGGAAGTATCAAAATTATCATATATTTACATTGTTATGTATAAAATACTTTTTTTATAGTGAATCTGGTATTGCTTTTGATCAAGATGTAATCGAGGAATTTTTGACTGATGGTGCTAATGATGGAGGCATAGATGCAATTTTTAATGATCCTACGAGCGAGGGGAATGATCTGATAATTGTTCAGAGTAAATTTTATGAAAATACAGCATTAGGAACAGATAACGTTGCTGGGGAATTATATAAGATTAATGAAACATTAAAAAAACTTCAAAGTAATAAAATATCAGAATTTAATGATAAATTAGTTACAGCTTATAGAAATGCAACTAGCCAAATGGAAGATAATGCGAATATCAGAATTGTATTTTTTACATCATATCAGCCGAAAAATAAAAGAGAACGTAATAAATTAGATAAATCCATGAGAGATTATTTTGGCAAGTACGATTTGGAAATGAATTTTCGATCAGACATAGAAGCACAGATTGAATTGTGCGATAACGGAAAGTTATGTGTAGATTATGATAAAATTACGATTGATGATAAAAATAATTATTTGAAATATGAAGACTCAATAATTGTTAATATTTCTGCGTTATCATTGCAAGAGCTTCAAAATAGAAGAAGAAATGGTTTACTCGGAATGAACTTACGATATTATGTAAGACAAAAGGCTGTTGATACAGGAATTGAAAAAAACTATACATAAAGAACCTGAAAATTTTTGGTATAAAAATAATGGGATTTTAATTATCTGTGATGATTATGAAATTGATGGAAAAGAAATAAAATTATGGAATTTTTCAATCGTGAATGGTGGTCAGACAACAAATCGAATTGGAAAGTTAGATATTGAAAGAGACTTCTATCTCCAATGTAAAGTGGTTAAATCAAAAGGAAATACTACTCAGATGAAGGATAAATTTGCATTGGAGATAGCTGAGGCAACTAATTCACAGAAACCTGTAAAAAAAGCAGATTTAAAAGCTAATACTCCGGAACAAATTAGATTAAAAGAACGACTCAATAGATGTCAAGTGTACTACATTACTAAAAAAGGAGATAAAACACCAAAACAATATTCAGAACCTTATCAAACAGCAACACTTGAACAGGTTGGAAAGTTGGGCTTAGCAGCAGTTTTACAGATGCCTGGATCAGCTCGTAGTAATTCTCAGAGAATGTATAATGATGAGTATTACTATTCTATTTTTGGACAAGATGCAAAAGAGGGTGTAATCGCAGACTTGTTGAAAATGTCGTATTATTATGACAAATTTGTTAAGGTCTACATTAAGGATAAAGGGTATGATGAAAAAACAGTGTTGCCAATGATGAAAAATGGTAGAACTTTTCAGTATGCTTGTGTAACATTTTTATGTAAAATCAATTATGGCGTATTTTCCTATGATACGATTGCGGGAATGCTAAATAATGTAGATGATTTAAAAATTGCAATTAGAAATATGGGAAATATCGAAAAACTTATATCTGTCAAATTACAAGATGAAGAAGAAATTTTTATGGAGATATTTTCTGTTATAGGAGATGAAGTTTTAGGATATTGTTTTGATAGTGCATTATACAAGGCTGAAGAAGAGCAAAGAACTCTTGCACCATCGGATTATTTGAAAAGTGATATAAATTATTATAAAGATGTAATCAAGAGATTATGGAATCGATATAAACAAAACAGCTCATTGCGAGATAATATTGATTTAATTTGTGGAAAATAGAAGATTATTACTTGTAGTTTTGTCACTAGGTTAGAGGAAGAATCTGTAGTTGGAATGATAAGTAGATTAAGTGCGGGTTCTTTTGTCACTAGGTTAGAGGAAGAATCTGTAGTTGGAATGATAAGTAGATTAAGTGCGGGTTCTTTTTGATTACAAAAATGGAAGAACTTTTTTGTTGATTTAATAATGTATGATTAATAAAATACGAAAGAGGAGATATATGAAAAAAATAATTTATTTTGATGAAAATTCTGCAACAGATTATTTAGTGATGAAAAATGGTGGTGCGCTGGTAATAGAAGAGGAGGATAAAGAAAAATATGGAAGTCATGGAGAGATAAAAGCCGGAGCAAAATTAAAGCTATTGTTTAATTCCTTGTTTGTAAAAGGTGATGCCGCAATTGACTCTAATATTGGTGTATATACATCGGGACAAAATTTAATAAAAACAACTATTACCAATACAACATTATCAGATTTTCTGGATATATTGGATGAAAATAGCACAGAGATTATGAAGTTGGAAGATTTTCAAATATATATTATGGAAAACTCAATCGTCTTATTTTCAAACAATAACACCATATTTAGAGATTATGAAGTTGGAAGATTTTCAAATATATATTATGGAAAACTCAATCGTCTTATTTTCAAACAATAACACCATATTTAGGGATGACAGAAGGAAATTTG
>NZ_QTZH01000098.1:0-3974 GCF_003462585.1 Ruminococcus sp. OM04-4AA
TAGATTCATAGTTTCGAATCCATTGTTGGACAGATGCAAGACTTACATCAAACATATCGGCAATTCGCCGTTGGCTTTCTTTTCCATCCAGATATAGATTTACAGCATACGTCTTATCCTCAACAGATACTTTTCTTTTAGACATAAAATATGCTCCCTCCTAAGTGACAAGTTTTTATTATTTCACTTGTCTACCTAGAAGGGAGCATATCAATTTATACTGTTATCGTAGTTGATAGCCTTCCTTTTTCATTTCGTTACTATTTACATTTCATGCGACCTGCAACGTATCTCACTATCTCGCATCATACCTTATCCTACATTGAAAACTGGCTCTCATACAGATGATGATAGAAACCTTCCTTCTTCATCAGTACTTCATGATTCCCCTGTTCAATGATTTTTCCATCTTTCATTACGAGAATCACATCAGCTCACGGATGGTTGACAGACGGTGTGCAACAATGAAAGTTGTTCTTCCTTCCATCAGTTTTGCAAATGCCTGCTGAATCTTGATCTCCGTTCTTGTATCGATGGATGATGTTGCTTCATCCAGAATCAACATCGGTGGTCTGCATAACATAACTCTTGCAATACAAAGCAGCTGCTTCTGTCCCTGTGAAAGCCCGCCACCATCTTCTGTGATCCATGTATCATATCCTTTTGGCAGACGACGGATATAATTATGGATATGAGAAGCTTTCGCTGCCTCGACAATCTCTTCTTCCGTTGCATCCGGTCTTCCCATAGCAATATTTTCACGAATTGTACCCGTTTTTAACCAGGTCTCCTGAAGAACCATTCCGTACCCTGCACGCAGACTTTTTCTTGTCATTTCGCGAATATCTATATCTTCTACTTTAATACTTCCTGCATTCACATCATAGAAACGCATCAGCAGATTGATCAAGGTTGTCTTTCCACATCCGGTCGGTCCGACAATCGCAATACGCTGTCCTGGCTTTACTTCCAGGTTAAAATCTTCAATCAGATGCTGACCTGGCAGATAAGAGAATGAAACATCCTCTACTTTCACATTTCCATCAATATCCGTCAGATGAACTGCATGTTCCGGTTCCGGTATCTGCGGTTCTTCATCAATCAATGTAAATACTCTCTGCGCACATGCAATCGCATTCTGAAATTCTGTCACGACTCCGGAAATCTCATTAAATGGCTTTGTGTACTGATTTGCATAGCTCAAGAAACTGGACAATTGTCCTACACTCATTGCACCGCGTACAACTGCAAATGCTCCGGTAATTCCAACTCCTGTGTAAACCAGACTGTTGACAAATCTTGTCGCCGGGTTCGTGATGGATGAGAAAAATGTTGCCCGCAAGGATGCCTCCTGCAATCTTTTATTCACTTCGTCGAAACGCTCTGTTGCATCTTCTCCGCGTCCAAATGCCTGAACTACTTTCTGGTTTCCGATCATTTCATCAATCAAGCCTGTCTGCTCTCCACGTATTTCAGATTGCAGACGGAACATACGAAATGTTTTCTTTGCAATAAAATTTGCTACAACGAATGATACCGGTGTGATAAGAACCACAACAAATGTAATCGATACATTTACGGATAACATAAAACAAAATGTTCCGACAATCGTGGCAATCCCGGTGAAGAGCTGTGTAAATCCCATCAGAAGTCCATCAGAAAACTGATCAACATCCGCGATTACACGGCTTACAACATCTCCGTATGGATGGCCGTCAATATATTTTAGCGGCAACTGCTCTATTTTATGGAACGCTTCATTTCTGATATCCTGAACCATCTGATAGGTCATTTTGTTATTACACACATTCATCAGCCACTGTGCCAATGCCGTAATCAGTGTACACACACCAATCTGAATCATCACCTGGATTACTCCCGGGAAATTCACTTCACCTTTTCCGATCACATAGTCAACTGCATGTCCTGTCAGCTTTGGAATATAAAGTGTAAGCGCAACAGATACAGTTGCAAGCAGAATTGAAAATACGAGAAAAATTCTGTATCTTCCAAGTCGGCGGATTACCTTTTTCAATGTTGCTGCCTGACTTTTCTGTTTCTTATCACTATTTATCTTTATTTTATCAGCCATTGACTACCGCCTCCTTTGGAAATTGTGAATAATAGATTTCCTGATAGACCGGACAATCCTTCAGCAGTTCTTCATGTGTTCCGATTCCTGCCATTGCACCATCATCCAACACAATGATCTGGTCTGCATACTGAATAGATGCTGCTCTCTGAGATACGATAAATACGGTCGGCTGGTTTTTCATCTCTTTGATTGACTTGCGAAGTGCCGCATCTGTAGCAAAATCCAGCGCTGATGCACTGTCATCGAGAATCAGGATCTCCGGTTTCCGAACCAGTGCGCGTGCAATCGTCATTCTCTGTTTCTGACCTCCGGAAAGGTTTCTTCCTCCCTGTTCAATCTGAAATTCTAATCCGCCTTGTTTCGTATCAACAAATTCTCTTGCCTGAGAAATGTCCAATGCTTCATACATTTCCTGCTCTGTTGCATCTTCCTTTCCCCAGCGGAGATTGTCCGCAATACTCCCTTTGAAAAGCACTGCTTTCTGAAGAACGACACCGATATGTTCTCTTAGGTTCTCTGTCTGATATTCTTTAATATCACGTCCATTGATCTTCACTGTACCGTCTGTTGCATCATAAAATCTCGGAATCAGATTCACAAGAGACGATTTTCCTGAACCTGTTCCCCCGATGATTCCTATCGTCTGTCCTTTCTTGGCACAGAAATTTATATCAGATAAGGATGTATCTGAAGTTCCTTTATAGGTCAAAGATACATGAGAGAACTCTACGACCGGAATTTTATTTTTCAAATCCCGATCTGCTTCGGAAGAATTGCTCTTCCATCTTACATCTCCCTCATTCATATCTGGTTTCACAGCAAGCACACTCTCCACACGGTTCAGACATGCTGCTGCCTTCGTCACGGAAATGATCAGGTTCGCTAACTTCACAAGTTCAACAAGAATCTGTGACATATAATTAATAAGTGCCACAACCTGTCCCTGGGTCAGATCTCCGATATCAACACGGACTGCACCGACATAGATCAATGCTATGATTGCTCCGTTTACAATAATATATGTCAGCGGATTCATCATTCCAGAAATGCGTCCCACATATTTCTGTGCATCTGTAAGAATTTGATTCGCATTTTCAAACCGCTTCGTCTCATCCTCTTCTTTATTGAATGCACGGATAACTCTTGCTCCTGTCAGATTTTCCCTCGTTGCAAGAAGTACCTGATCAAGATCTGCCTGCACTTTCTTATACATCGGCATCGTCACAAGCATGATTCCAAACACAATAAGTGAAAGAAGCGGAATCGTCACAACAAATACAAGTGCTGCTTTCACATCTACTGTAAATGCCATGATCATTGCACCAAATACAATGAACGGCGAACGCAGGAACAATCGTAAAACAAGATTCACACCTGACTGGATCTGATTGATATCACTTGTCATTCGTGTGATCAATGTAGATGTTCCTAATTGGTCCATTTCCGTAAATGTAAATTTCTGGATATGTTCAAATAATCCATGTCTTATTCCCGTTCCGACTCCTGTTGCTGCCTTCGCTGCAAAATACTGTGCTGTAATGGAACAGACAAGTCCGATGATTCCCAGCGCGATCAGTACAAAACACATTTTCACAATATATGGCTTATCCTGATTTGCAATTCCAACATCAATAATTGCCGCCATTACCAACGGAACAAACAGCTCAAAAGATGCTTCCAGCATCTTGAACAGCGGAGCAAGTATTGATTCTTTCTTATATCCTTTCAGATATGCAAGCAATGTCTTCATAATACCCTCTCTTTCCTTCCTGTTGTTCTAATTGATTTGTTTTATCTTACTCGATTATTATTTTTTAACTGTTTTCCAATTGTTATTTTTTTAACTCTTGATAATAATCTATCTCTTTATATTATCATA
>NZ_QTZH01000099.1:0-3776 GCF_003462585.1 Ruminococcus sp. OM04-4AA
TATCTGCCTTGGAATCCTCTTGTAAAAGAATTCTGTCGATAACCGTTGACCTTTTAGTATAAAAGGCTGACGGTTATTTTTCTATACACTGTTTTATTTGACGCTTACTTAATTTCTTTTTTATATTTTCTTTATTCTATCTTTATTTGTATTAAATGGACGTAAGTAAGTTTGTTTTGAAATTAAGATTGTATAAAGATGAGCAGAAGTCCGAAATCTTCTGCTCATCTTTGGAGAGCGCTAGTTATAGGATACCGTCCAACATCAAATTGACTTTCAGAACATTTACGGTTTTTCTCTCCAAAAACACCTAAAAATCTACTGTCGGTGCATTTTTCAATAATATCTCTGACTTTTTCTTCACTCATATTATTTGCTTTTGCAATTCTTGTTACCTGATATTTAGCCGCCACAGGGGAGATATGCTGATCAAGTCCGCTGTCGGAACAGGTCACAAGTTAAGATATGATAAAAATACAAATTAGCAAGCAATGCAATTCTCCGTAAGATTGTGTATTTAGCAGAAACCTCTCTTCGGAATTTCTTTCAAATATAAGCCTTTTTTCGGAGACAATTCTGCACTTTCTTGAATATATTCTGGTGCTAAACCGGACTTTTCTGCAATCTGGCTGATAATATTTTTATCATAGTAGGCACTTCCAAGTTTCTTTGCTACTTCTTCCCCGATAAAACGCCCGCCACTTCCAAATTCTCTGCTGACTGTAATATAAGATTATTGGGATTCCCATTTGGATCATCAGCTTATTCACCTGCATCTCCTTCATCTTGTTGCTTTCTGACATTTTGTTTAAACTCCTCTCTTTTTGGCACAAAAAAGTGCGCACCTTGTCTTATAAGCTGGACTTACGCTGACAAGCTACACACTTTTTCATAACAAATATATTATTTTAACAAAGCGAAAAACGAGTAGCTGCTAAACTGGATTTACGCTTACCTGCTACTCGTCTACTATAATTATATTTCCAGTTTTTCCAAAATCAAATAAATTTTTCTTGCATTTTCTCTTCTCTTTCGTTTATAATATACCCGAAAAAACAATAATTATAACGAAAGCCGGCTTGTAAAAGCGTGAAATCATGAGGATTTGCTTGTCCTTACAGATTTCACGCTTCTTTTTTTGCAATGCCACGAGGAGGTCTTATGAATTCAAAAAACAAACTGGCAGAAATGCCAATCCGTCCTTTAGTGTACACAATGGCTATTCCATTGATGCTCTCTTTACTTGTGCAATCGCTTTATAACATTGTTGACAGTATCTTTGTGGCCAGACTGTCTGAAACAGCTCTGACCGCTGCATCGCTAGTATATTCCGTTCAATTTTTAATGATTGCCGTGGGTGTCGGAACCGCAGTAGGTCTGAATTCCTTGCTTTCCAGAAAAATAGGGGAACATAAAACTGAAGAAGCATGTCAGGCTGCCACAACCGGACTTTTCCTCATGCTCTTTACATCCATCATCTTCTCTTTCGCTGGCATTTTTCTGTCCGATACGATTGCCTTTAAAATGGCTACAGATCCAGAATTACAAACTCTCTGTAAACAATATCTTTCCATCAATCTCGTGTATTGCTGTGGAATCTTTTTGCAAACTTATGGGCAAAGACTGCTACAGGCTGTTGGAGATACTGTTTTATCTATGATTTCTCTGATCATAGGTGCTATTTTGAATATTATTCTTGATCCCATTATGATTTTCGGTCTGTTTGGCTGCCCTGCAATGGGAATCCGTGGTGCAGCAATCGCAACTGTCATCGGACAAATGGTGGGGGCCATCGCTACTTTATTGTTTAACCGTTTCCGAAATCCGCTCATCCATGCCCATCTAAAAAACTATCATTTCAGGTGGCGAGATGTTGCTGATATTTACCGGGTGGGGCTTCCTACAATTATCATGCAGGCCATCGGAAGTATTATGACACTTGCAGTAAACAGTATTCTCCTGCCTGTTTCTGCAACAGCAGTTGCTTTTTTCGGTGTCTACTATAAATTGCAAAATTTCCTGATGATGCCTATCAATGGTCTTGGACAGGCTGCCATTCCTATTGTCGGATATAATTACGGCAATAGAAAATATCATCGAGTACAGCAGACATGGAAAGTTTTACTTCCTACCGGAGCAATTATTGCCTTATGCGGAACCGTCATATTCTGGTGTTTTCCCAGACAACTATTGCAATTATTTTCTGCAAGCCAGGAAATGCTGACTCTCGGTATTCCGGCACTGCGAATCATCTCCGTTTCCTTTGTTATGGCTGCAATTACAATCCTGTGCGGATATTTTGCTTCCGGCCTCGGAAACGGCATCATTAATATGGTCAGTGCTGCTATAAGGCAACTTATTTTATTAGTTCCCTGCCTCTTGATTTTCATAAAAATCTCTGGCATTTCACATGGCTGGTATGCAGTCTGGATCGCAGAAATCGTTGCCTGCATTTATAGTTATTGCATGTCACATAAATTACTAAAAACAATTTTCGCACACAAATTGGAGGTAAGAAAATGAACGAAATTTTTCACAGAACAAGTCCTTATGCCGGTACCGCATCTGCTCCTCTCGCTTTTGTCGCTTGTTACAGAACAGCTTGCAAAATGCCAGAATATGCTCAGATAGATATGAATGCCTCTGTTGAAAATCTTTTATTGGAAGCAGATTCGCTTGGGCTTGGTGCTGTGTGGCTTGGAATCGCACCACTAAAAGAACATATGGAAGCAATCCACAATGTACTGCAAATTTCTCAAGATTTAGTTGCCTTTGCAATTGTACCATGTGGTTATCCAGATGCGCTACACTCTCAACAAGATCGTTTTGATTTCAAACGAGTCCACTATCATTCTGTGCGATTGCAAACAGGATTACTGTGATGTATCCCATTCCCCAAAAATATTCTATATCCCTCATTTTTTCTATCCTGACTTTTACTTCTTTTTTCGCTTCACGGATTTTCAGCTCTGCCCGCTTTTTTTAAATGCTGTCCCTTAACTCAAATAATTCCTGATTTCTTTCCACCTTGAATGGGTGTTCTTCAAAGCTATGAAGCTCGTCCAACTTCATCGTACAATACCTGCACCCGGCTCGTTGCACTTTAATGAACACATTTCTTTTTTTCTTGCCTTGTTTGCCTGTGGGTGTGAAACTCATATACCTCGCAAAGTGCCTAAATCTAAGGATTTCTACGAATTCACCCGATGTAGACAACACACGACTTCCACATGGCTCGATAGGTCCGGATTGATGTCAGTCACCAGGAACCTATTCAGACTAATACGAAATGTAGCAACATATCTCCGTTTGTTCGTGGAAACATATCAACAAATTCTGTAACAAAAATATCTTGATACATTCCGCTACCCATATCACAGCCTGAACCTCGTTCATTCACGGAAAAAGTTCAACTTTTTTTATTCGTTTCTACTATTGTAGTGATTCTAACATAAAAGTCAAATCTTGCGAGGAATCGCCATCGCCTCAACCTTGTCCGTTCTTCCTACAAAAACAGGTCAACGGCTATTTTTCGCCCCGACGGATGCCCCAACTCCCATGCACTCGACCTTTGCAAGCTGAAAATTTTAATGGAGATGCTGCTACTTCTTCGCATTCTCTTCCAGTTCCAGCATGTACTTATCAAAGTCAGACATGAACAGTCTATCAGTTAAGCTGGAGAATGAAGTGCGTGCATCCTTGAAGAACCTTTATGGAGTAATGAGACATGATCCTGCACCGATCAAAGGACATGACCTTTTCCGCGTTCTGTACGG